>JAAELY010000029.1 GCA_024226335.1 bacterium | reverse complement strand
CACCGCTGCGCGTGGTCGTCCTCTCTGCCCCATCGTCTGCCCTCCATTCTACTCTGGGAAGACCGACTCCTGAACACTTCAATTAATTCGAGATGGAACTTCTGAAACAGGACACTAGCCCTGATCCGTCAGCCCACCTCGATACCGAATCGACCCTGGGATACGCCTCCAATACGCAGGGTCGGATTTGGGGTGTCCAACCGGGGCCAACGTCGACCAACGCGAGCCAACGCGGAGACCCCAGGGGTGGGGCAAGAATGCGAGCCAACTGGGATTACTGAGTATTGACCGCTAGTTACGCTGATTAGTGTAAACGCCGAAATGCCCTCTCCTAACCTGAAGGTTGCGGGTTCCAATCCTGTCCCCGCTACCAATCAACGCGCCCGGAATCCTTGAGGTTCCGGGCGCTTCTGTCTTCAGCAGTGTCGAGTCTGAACCGCGTTGGTGGGACATACGTAGGACTCACCGCCGCGCCTGCGCCCGCGATACAGCCTCGTCGCAGATACGCGCGATGAGGTCGGCCGGTGCTCTACCCTCGCGAAGAGCCATCACACTTCGGTGCTTCCCGGGCAAAGCGCTCCACCATCGCACGGCCGATGCCACTGGCTCCGGTACTCGACCACAACCAGCGCGCTCGATTGCAAGATCTCGCGCTTTGCGGCTACATTCCGCGGCTCGGCTTTCTATCGCTTGTCAATCTCGCCGACGGCACGGCGATCGGCACCACGTGGGGCGTGATCCATGCAGGGCGCGCTGCCATGTGGCTCAAGGACCGAATCGTCCATGCCCTCATGAAAAGGTACCGATGAACATCAAGGCTTCTGCCCACGCATCCGTCGCACTTCGAGCGCTTTCGATCGCATTTCTCGCCGGAGTTTCCCTCGGCCTGGTCACCGCATGCGCGGACGATGGCCTGGGGAACGGGGTGGCTGCCGCGAAGGAGCGAAGCACTGCCGATGTCGATGTGCTGCGCCAACAGGCCGCCGCGATCTTCGGAGCCCTGCCGAGTCAGTTCAGCAACCCCGCGAATGACCTCACCGAGCCCAAGATCGATCTCGGCCGCCAGCTCTACTACGACAAGCGCCTATCGAAGAACCACGATATCGCTTGCAACAGCTGCCACCTGCTCGACAAGTTTGGCCAGGACAGCGAGCCGACCTCCCCCGGTCACCGAGGGCAACGGGGTGGCCGCAATTCACCGACGGTCTACAACGCGGCGGGACATGTGACGCAGTTCTGGGACGGGCGAGCCGCCGATGTCGAGGCCCAGGCACAAGGGCCGGTGCTGAACCCGATCGAAATGGCGATGCCGAGCGAAGCCGCGGTATTGGCAGTGCTGAAGTCGATCCCCGGGTACGTCGATCAGTTCCCCGCGGCTTTTCCCGCAGACGAACTGGCGCTCACCTACGTCAACATGGCCCGGGCCATCGGTGCGTTCGAACGTCGCCTGAGCACGCCCGGGCGTTTCGATGCATTCGTCGGAGGAGACACAGCCGCGCTTTCGTCAGCTGAACTCGACGGCCTCGAGACTTTCATCCAGACCGGATGCCCCACTTGCCACATGGGCGCGGCTTTCGGAGGCACGCTGTATCAGAGACTCGGTGCAATGAAGCCCTACCCGACAGAAGACCAGGGACGCTTCGAAGTGACGGGAAGCGAGGCTGATCGGTTCGTCTTCAAGGTGCCGTCGCTGCGCAACATTGCGCAGACGGGCCCGTATTTCCACGACGGTTCGGTCGGTACCCTCGAACAGGCTGTTTCGATCATGGCCGAGTACCAGCTCGGTAAGACGCTCACGCCCGAGCAGGATGCTTCGATTCGCAGCTTCCTCGAGTCGCTCACCGGCGAGGTCGACGCGGCCTACATCGCGATGCCCGTCCTCCCCAAGAGCGGCCCCACGACGCCAGCGCCGAATCCGAACTGATCACAAGCACCGGCCGGGGAGTCGACCTTCAAGTTCGTCTCAGCCCAGTTCCCAACTCGGGATTGAAGTGATCATTCCTCGCGTGGCGTCAGGTCGTAGGTTCTGGGTTTCTGATCCAAGGTCGACGCCATCGAACTCGATTTCACCGGCGAGTACAGCTGGTCGATGTGCGCAGCCTCGAACTTTCGGAGACGCTCGCGGATCGCTGGGTACACACTCGTCCTCCCGCGGCAGGAGCTTTGCAGATCCGGTAAACCATGATACTAGTTGGCAGGAGGGTTCTTCGAAGCCTCTCTACCCCACCACGACGGCGCCAAACGAGAGGCGACCCCTCTGAGCACGACAACCTGTTGAACACGGGAGAACAACCAGTGACCGATATCAACGAACTCGATCTGATCGCACCGAGCGCCTACGGAGAGCGCGGCGTTCCGCATGATGAGTGGAGCAAGTTGCGCCGGTTGGATCGTCTGCACTTCTGCGAGCCTCCCGGCTTCGATTCGTTCTATCCCGTCGTGCACCACGAGCAGATCTGCGAGATCTCCAAGCAGCCCGAGCTCTTCTTGAACCGTTTCGGCATCGTGCTGGAAAGCGACGAGCAGAAGATCACGCTCGGCAAGGAGCAGTCCTTCGGCGAGATGCGCGTGATCATCGGAATGGATCCGCCCGAGCATCGCGAGTACCGCAAGGTCGCAGCGCCTTTCTTCACGCCGCGGTCCATCAAGAGCGCCGAACCCATCGTAAAAGACAGCGCGCGCAATCTACTCGATGGGCTGGTCGAACGGGCCAGCGGTGGCGTAGGTGAGTGCGAGTTCGCCAATGAGATCGCGGCCGCGCATCCGCTTCGGGTGCTGTCGACCATCCTCGGCATACCCCAGGAGCAGGAGCCCCAGATCCTCAGGCTCACCAACGAACTCTTTGGTGGGGACGACCCGGATCTTCAACGCGAGGGCAACGATCGGGTCCAGGCCTTCGACGAACTGGCGAAGGAGTTGTTCCAGCTTTTCGTCGGGATCATCGAGGATCGACGTTCAAATCCGCGGGACGATCTCGCGAGCCTGCTCGCCAATGGGCAGGTCAATGGCGAGCCAATGGGCATGATGGAAACCCTCGGTTACTACCTGATCACGTTCTCGGCCGGACATGACACCACCAAGAACGCCCTGGCCGGTGGCCTCTGTGCCCTGGCGGAACACCCCGACGAGTTCCAGAAGCTCAAGCGCAATCCCGAGCTGATTCCCAGCGCCGTCGAGGAGATTGTGCGTTGGACCTCACCCGTCAACTACATGAAGCGGGTGGTGGCAAAGGATCTCGAATTCCACGGGCAGAAGCTGCGCAAGGGGGACAACCTGGTTCTCTTCTACGGTTCGGCGAATCGCGATGAGTCGATCTTCGAAGACCCGTTCAGCTTTCGCATCGACCGTGACCCGAATCCGCATCTCGGCTTCGGAATCGGCGAGCATTTCTGCATTGGCTCCCATCTGGCCCGCGCGTCACAGGGCGCACTACTGAACGAACTCGTGCGCAGAATCGACTCGCTCGAACTCGCTGGGACACCGGAGCAGATTCAATCCAGCTTCGTCGTGGGTCTGAAGAAGCTGCCCATTCGCTATCGGGTGAACCAGAACGCATAAGCGGTGCCGCGCGAGCATCGGAGGAACGCATGAGCGTGGACGAGAAGACGGAATACGAGCAGATCCGGTACGAAGTCGAGGACGGTCGGGCGCGCATCACCCTGGCGCGCCCCGACAAGCACAACGCGATGACGCCACTTCTCCTCGAGGAGTTGGAGCACGCACTCTGGGAGGCGGACGACGACTGCGCAGTACACAGCGTGGTGTTGAGAGGAGAAGGCGCCTCATTCTGCTCGGGCTACGACCTGACCGCCCTCGGGCGAGAGAAGCGGCCCGGGTATCGCACTGGCCGCAGCCACGACGACGACATCTGGCTGATCGAGCGGAATAGCAGGCGCATCCGCGTGCTCTGGGAGATGCACAAGCCCTCCATCGCGCAGGTCCACGGAAACTGCCTGGCGGGAGGAACCGATCTGGCAATGGCGTGTGACATCGTGATTGCGGCGGACGACGCCCGGATTGGCTTCCCCGCGGCTCGCACCATGGGCACCCTGCCCAGCAATCTCTGGATGTACCACTGCGGGCCGCAGTGGGCGAAGCGACTCCAACTGACGGGCGATCTCGTATCGGGAGCGGATGCCGAGAAGATCGGCCTTGTCCTGAAGGCCGTGCCAGCGGATGTTCTCGAAGACGAGGTGGAGGGCCTTGCCGACCGCTTCAGCTTGATCGATCCCGACCTCCTCGCGGCCAACAAGCGCATCACCAATCTCTCGCTCGAACTGATGGGAGCCCAGACGCTTCAAAGGCTTGCCGGTGAAAACGATGCCCGCGCGCATCGTTCTCAGGCGGTCCGCGACTACGGGAGCAGCATCAAGGAACACGGTCTCAAAGAGACTTTGCGCAGACGCGACGAACCGTTCGGCGAGGGTTTCGTCCGGGTGGGCAAGCCCGAGGGGCGCGGAGCGCTCGTCAAGGATGAAAGCGAACGCTGAGGAGAGCGTAGCGAGTCACCCCGCCACCGAATCAAAACCGGTGCTTCCCGAAGAATCCGCCGAAGCTGTGCGCGCCTACTTGATCAGGGGATCCCGGGGCAAGTCGAGTAGCCGCTCGGCGATCTGATTGCGCAGGATCTCGGAGGTCCCACCGCCGATCGTCGCGCCCAACGTTGCCATCAGCCAGGTTCCCAGGCGCTTTTCTTCGCCTTCTCTCACGGCGCTCAGCGGTCCGGCGATGCGTGCGGCCAGCGCGCCCTTGCGTTGGACGACTTCGGAGCCCAACAGCTTGGTGACGTTGGCCTCAGCGCCAGGCTCCGAGCCCTCGACCGCCCGAATCACGCCACGCAGGTTCATGAGGCCGATCGACTCGGTCTCCGCCTGCGCCGCGCCGACTTCCCGGGCGGTTCCCGGGTCTTCGCCTGCAAACTTCTGCTGGAGTGCGATGAGGTCGGGGCCGCCCGCCATTCCGCCGTCCGTTCCTCCGCCCAGCGACACCCGCTCATTGCCCAGTGTGCTTCGCGCCACCACCCATCCCTGGTCGACGGGCCCGACCACGTCTTCGTCCGGCACGAAGACCTGATCGAAGAACACTTCGTTGAAGTGAGAGTGGCCGGTGATCTGGCGCAGCGGCCGCACTTCCACGCCTTCCGCGTGCATGTCGATCACCATCATGCTGATGCCCTGGTGTTTGGCGGCGTCGGGGTTGGTGCGAACCGTCGCGAAGCCGCGGTTGCACAGGTGAGCACCGCTGGTCCAGACCTTCTGGCCCGAGACGCGCCAGCCGCCGTCGACCTTCACACCCCGCGTCTGCACCGCCGCAGCGTCCGACCCCGCACCGGGTTCGCTGAAGAGCTGACAGAACTCGATCTCTCCCTCCATGCTGGGCCGCACGAATCGCTCCACCTGCTCGGGGCTTCCGTGTTGCGCGATGGTCAATGTGTTCCAGCCGCTGATTCCCATGTCCGGACGCCGCACGCCCGCGAACTCCTGCTCGATCACGAGTTGCTCGATCGGCCCCGCGTCGCGACCCCACGGCCTCGGCCAATGGGGCATGAGGTAGCCGCTGTCGCTGATCGCCTTTCGCTTGTCTTCTTCGGGGAGTTTCCTGTACGAATCGACAAAGGTCCGAACCTCGTCGCGGAAAGCGTCGGCTTCCGGGGGCAACTCGATCGTGGCCTTGGTGCGGACGCCCCGCCCCATCAGCCGGACGACGTCTTCGCGCGCTCGATCGACGGGTCCCATCAGCGCCTCTAGCGCGACCCCACGGCGGAGATAGAGGTGGGCGTCGTGTTCCCAGGTGTAGCCGATACCGCCGTGCACCTGGATGTTCTGCTTCGCGCAGAACACGAAGGCAGGCAGTGCCAGACAGTTGGCGACCGCTGCTGCAAGCTCGGCCTGCTCGTCGTCCAGGTCGGCGCGCGCCGCTCCCCACGCGCCCGCGGTCGCCTGCTCGGTGGCGACCAGCATGTTCGTGCAGTGGTGCTTGACCGGGCCGAAGGTGCCGATCGGACGGCCGAACTGCACGCGCACCTTTGCGTATTCGGTCGCCATCTCCATGCACGCCCGAGCACCGCCCGCGGCTTCGGCGGCTGAAAGCGTTCGGGCCAGCCGCTCCAGGGCAAGCCGGGCCCCGAGCAGCACATTCGCGGGAGGAACCTGCACGGCATCGCAGTCGACCGCAGCCGCCCGCCGACTGGGATCGAGGTTCTTTCGGTACTCGATGCTCACGCCGGATTGGTCCGGTTCCAGGAGCGCTACGTCATCGCCAACGCAAACCAGGAGAAGCCCTGCGAGTTCAGCGCCTAACACCAACCCGGCTGATCCCGCGAGCCTTCCTTCCGCGCCGAACGTGAGATCCCCACCCAGCCCGACAGCTCCCACCAGGGAACCATCCGCCAGCCCGGGAAGGAAGGCGCCGCGTGCGGATTCGCTGCCGCACTCGCCGAGCAGCGCTGCAGCAAGCGTGGTGGGCAAAAAGGGACCGGGGGCCATCGCGAAGCCCAACTCTTCGAGGACGATCGAGAGTTCGGGGAGCCCGAAACCCTGGCCGCCCAGGGCCTCGTCGATGTGAAGCCCCATCCATCCCAGTTCGGCCATCTCCTTCCAGAAGCTGGGCAAGCGCTCGCCAGGCTCCTCGAGCAGGGCTCGGGATTCCGCCCGCGCCTCGTGGGAATTCAGGAAGGCACGGGCCACGCGTGCGAGTTCCCGATGCTCCTCGCCAAGTGCGATCGACATGGAATCCTCCGAGCAGTTGCAAGCAGATCTTCGACCCGCGATACTATGATACTAGTTATCAGAGCGTCAACCGAGCCACCCCACCACCCGAGCAGACCGCCTGAGCAGACCATCCGAGGGGTATGCGGCATCGAAGCAAGGTGGAGATGAAGGAATCGAGCGAGATGGAAAGCGAGACCGGGCTTGTCTTCGAGAAGCGAAACGGAGTTGCGACGCTCACGCTGAACCGACCCGATGCCCGCAACGCGCTGACCAACGGCATGTTCCTCGATATGGAGCGCATCCTCCTCGAGATCGAAGCCGACTCGGAGATTCGCGTGCTCGTCCTCACCGGAGTGGGAAAAGCGTTCTGCTCGGGAGCAGACCTGAAACCCGTGTCCCCGGAAGAGCGACGGCGAACGCGCGCCTCGTCGTTTCCCGGCGACCCTGGTGGCGACATCCTCGATCGTGGCAACCGCTGCATCCTTCGTCTGCGGGAACTTCCGAAACCCGTTCTCGGCAGCATCAACGGGGATGCGATCGGCGCCGGTTGCAGCCTGGCCCTGGCCACGGATCTGCGCATCGCCTCGGACACGTCGCGCTTCGGGGTCGTCTTCTCCCGCATCGGCCTCGGGCCGGATGCCGGTGCCTCCCACTTCCTGCGAAATCTGGTCGGCACGGCGAAGGCGCTGGAACTCTTGTTCCTGGGCGATCTCGTGGACGCGAACGAAGCGCTGAGACTCGGACTGGTCAATCGCGTGGTCGAGGTGGACGAGCTCGCGGATGCCACGTCCGAACTGGCCGAGCGTCTAGCAAAGGGGCCGACGCTGGCTTACGGCTTCGCGAAGGCGTCCGTGTACCAGGATGCAACTCTGTCTTTCGAGAGTCTTCTCGATCTCGAAGCCCGCAATCAACAAGTCGCGATCCGCTCCCGCGACGCGAAGGAAGGCATCCGGGCGTTTCTCGAACGGCGCAAGCCCGAGTTTGAAGGCCACTAGGTCGCTCCGCATAGACTGCCCCCAAGGGACCGATGTGGCTCTGATATGGCATCCGCCCAAAAGTGAGGAACAACGACCGTGACGACAGACTCCACAGTCGAACTCAATACCGAAACCACGCTCACCGACGAAGTGATCGAGACGCTCACGAAGACGGTCGAAGACTCTGTCGAGGTTCCGCTCAAGCGGCAGTGGCATTGCGAGGCGGGTCTCGATCCCATCCGCCATTGGTCCTGGGGAATCGGCGACGACAATCCACTCTGGAGCGAGCCTGACTACGCTGCAAAGACGGAGTACGGGACGAACCTCGCACCGCCGTCCTTCTTCTACAGCTGCAATCAGGGCCCGAACCACTTTCGAAGTGAACCTTCGCGCGGAGAGGGACTACCGGGTCTTCACGCGGTCTGGGCGTGGGACCGCTGGGAGTGGCCTCGCCCGACGCTTCGCAATACGCCCGTCCAGACGACGAAGCAGACGACTCACGCGAATGTTCGCACGAGTCGATTTGGCGGTGGTCGATCTGTCGAAGTCGTCACGCGGTACACGTTTCGGGACGACAAGGGTGAAACGCTCGCGACCTACGACGTAGCGTATGTCCACTACGGGAGAAATCTTGCGGCCTCGAAGGGAAGCAAGCACAAGCCGATCGAACGGCAGGTCTGGAGCGACGAGGATCTGGCGGCGCTCACCGCCGACGTCGAAAACGAGCGCCGTCGGGGCTCGAAAGATCTCGTCTGGGACGACGTTCAGGTTGGCGAGCCGATCGGAACGGTCGTCAAGGGGCCCTTGAGTGTTACCGAGACGGTCGCCTTCGTGACGGGCTGGGGAGGCCCCTTCATCATGGCTTCTGAACTCATCCATCGCTATATCCGCGATCATCCGCGCGCCAATGCACCGGATCGTTACATGCGGATCCCGGAGTTTCCCGAACGCGCGCATTGGGATGGCGATTGGGCCAGGGAGTGCGGCTTCCCAGACGCCTATGACTTCGGCGGACAGCGCTTCGCGTGGCTGATGCACGGAGTGACGGACTGGATGGGCGACAACGCACATCTATGGAAGTTCGAAGGAAAGCTACTGGGCCTGAACATCATCGGCGACGCGACCTGGTGTACGGGGGCCGTAAAGGACAAGTTCATCGACCCCGAGGGGCGACGCTGTGTCGAGTTGGAACTGAAGGGCACGAATCAGCGAAAACAGGACACGGTCGTAGCGACGGCAGTCGTCGTGGCGCCGCGTTGACCGCCCGCACACAACACATAGAGGCCGATTGACAGGCGGGCTAGGGAATCTCTGCACAGGGAGGCTTCGAGCGAGAAGGGGAGTCGCCGCCTGAGCAAGAAGCGTGATCCGATCGCAGATCCGTAGATCTGCAGAGGGTCGCGCGACGCAGCGCAGGCGGATGCATCGCGCTTCGCAGCCGCAGCCTCCCTGTGCAGAGGTTCCCTAACGACCGTATGAGCCGCCGAGATGATCGTAGGGATCCTCGTCTTCTCGCAACTGCTTGTCGTAGCGAAGGTGCTCGACCAGGCGTTCCATTTCACGCGCCGCCACTTCAAAGAAATCGCGCGCTGAGAGGATGCCAATCGGACGCGAGCCTTCTACGACGGGTAGATGGCGCACCTGATTCGTCATTAGTTTCTCAGCGCATTCGCGCAGGGATGCGTCCGCGGTAACGGTATGAACGTCGCCAGTCGCGACGTCTCCGACCTGGGTCTTCGCGGGATCCAAGCCCTTGGCGACGAGGCGGTTCACCAAGTCGCGCTCGGTGAAGATCCCCGAGATGCTCTCACCCGTGATCACGATGACGGCGCCGACATCAGCATCGCGCATGCGTCGCGCAATCTGGTCGACGGACTCCCCGGGATCGGCCGTGACCAATTGCTTCTTCATCATTGCACTGATCGTCAACATCCTCGTCTCCTTCTCTGGCTCGTAAAGCCACTCTTGCGGCAGCTCAGTTGTCGGTTCACTAGCTGTTCCGCGTTCAGGCCCGGACGCGGAGCCTCGAAGTCAGGGGGCTCCGTTGCCATTGCCGTCGCCGTTACGCGTACCGTCAAGCTTGCGTAGCTGCTCGACGAGCAACTTCATGCGCTCCTCCTCCGCAATGAGGTCGTCGTGCATATGAGGTTCACTGGTCCGTCGAACCTCGACTCGCGTCTCGCCGATCGCCCGCCTGAGCAGACGAGTTAGCAAGGCGTTGTCCTTCAAGGAAAGCTCGAGTTGCATCGGAATCTCCTTCCTAGGCAACGATCTTCGCCGTCTGCAATCAAAGAGAGCAGGATTCGGGCCAAGGAGATGAGCGCATTGTGAGCCCGACGGCCCCACCACTGCCTATTTCCGCCACGGCACGTGACATTCCGACGCATGATGAGCCATTCCGGCGCGCGAGCGACCGCGCAGGGCTCGCTCTCGGCCATCACTTGCTGGGCATCTCTACGATGTACAATCGAGGCATGTCTGCCTCCCGAACCCCGATCGAGATCGACCGCCTTTTCGCCCGCGCCGTGCGCGCGCGGAACGCGGGGGATCTGGACGGGGCGCTGAAACTGCTGGTCGAAGCGCTCGAACTGGCACCTCGCAAAGCTCGACTCTGGATCGAAGTCGCGGACTGCCAACGCGAGATGGGGCACGGCGAGGAGGCGTTGCGTGCTCTGCGAAGAGCGGAGCGGACGCGGCCCGACAGTGCGACGGTGCAGTTGCGCAAGGGAATCGTGCAACTCGAGCGTGATCGCCCCGATCTGGCACTGCGCGCGCTCGACCGCGCACTCGAGATCGAACCGAGCGCAGTCGCGCACAATCTGTGCTTCTCCGCATATACACGGATGGGCGAACCTGAGCAAGCTCGTGGCCATCTGAAGAGCGCACTCGGCCTCGACCCCGGTAACGCGGAGGCGCATTGCAATCTGGGGGTACTCCTCTCCGACGAGGAGAAGCTCGGCGAAGCCGAGAAACACCTTCGCCGAGCGCTCAAGGCAGACAAACGCGACGCCGTCGCGCATGCCGAGTTGGGACGGGTGCTGCTTCGTCGCGATCACGGGAGCGAAGCCATTCCCCTGCTCCGCCGTGCCGTCCGCTTGAACCCGAACGCCTACTGGGCGCGGCTGCACCTGGCCGAGGCGCTGACCGCTGGGCGGCGCTTCGCAATGGCAGAAAAGGCTTTCAAGCAGGCGCTCGCGGTTAGGCCAGCGGCAGCGCAGGGCTACGCGCGCTACGCGGGTTTTCTGGCGGTTCGTCCAGGTCGAGCCGATGAAGCCGAACGCCAGCTTCAAACCGCGCTCATGCTGGATCCGGACGACCGCGACGCCCAGTTCGCCATGGCCGAGCGATTGCTCGAAAAGGCGTGCACGCATCTCGAATCTGCAGCGGATGCAGGCCACCCCCGGGCGGCCAAGAGGCTGAAACAGATATCTCGCACCTGAGTTCGAACCAAACAAACCTGGCTCGGAGGACTTCGATGAGATTTCTCAGATGGCTGGTGGGTGCGATCTGCGTACTGGTGCTCGGGTTCGTGCTCCTGGTGATCGGCGCGCGTTTTGGCGACGGTCCGATGGGGCTCATTCCGGGCGGGCCGCTGGTCGCCGGTGAACTGGTCAGCGGAAGCGAACCTGACTGGACGTTCGCTCGCGACCTCGACGTGATGGAGTTTCAGCTGCTCGATCCGCCGCAATCCCGGACGATCTGGCTACAGGTTCACGACAAGAAACTCTACGTCGTCAGCGGTTATATGAACTCGGCAGTCGGTCAGCTGTGGAAGAAATGGCCCGCACAAGCCCTGGCGGATGGTCGAGCCGTGATCCGAATTGACGGGAAACGCTACGAACGACGGCTGGCCCGCATCCTCGACGACCGCCCGGTGCTCGAAGGCATCGCCGCCGAAGTCAATCGCAAGTACGGCGCGCCACTGAGCGCGGACGCGGCGACCACTGGAGACGCCTGGTTCTTCGCTCTGCAGCCTCGCTGACAGATCCGGTTAGACTGCGGTGTAGTTCACTGAGCGAGGAGGCACGCATGGACAGCGGGGAATTCACGGGCTTTGAAGTCAGTCTGCGCGACAAAGGGATCGCCTGGATTCAGTTCAATACTCCTGAGCGCTTGAACGGCATGACCAGCGGCATCAAGCGCGATCTGATCGAGACGCTGACGCAGGCCCAGATGGACAACGCCGTCCGGGTGGTCGTGTTTACCGGTTCGGGCCGCGCCTTCTGTGCGGGCGACGATCTGAAGAGCTATCAGAATGCGGCTTTCGACACGAAGCACCTGGTTCCCGAGATTCACCCCGGGCACGACTCCGGTCTCGGTACCTACAACGGCCTGCGAACGATCTCTCAGGGCCTGAACTCCGCAGTTCGTTCACTCGACAAGCTGACCATCGCCGCCATCAACGGCGTTGCGATCCAGACCGGCTTTTCTCTGGCGTTGTGCTGCGACTTCCGCCTCGCGGCCGAGTCAGCGCGCATGGGCAGCGCGACACTGCGCTTCGGCCTTCTACCCGATGAAGGGGGACAGTATCTCCTGTTGCAGATGATGGGTTTGCCCAGGACCCTGGACTTCCTGATGCGCAAGAAGATCGTCAGTTCGGACGAGGCGCTGAAACTCGGACTCGTCAGCGAAGTGTTGCCCGATGCGGAACTCGAGAAATCGGCCATGGCACTGGCGACGGAACTCGCCGACGGTCCGCAGGTCTCCATGCGATTGCTCAAGCGTACCATCTACAATGCGGCCGATCAGAGCTGGGCACAGGCGCTGGAAGATATCGCGGCCAAGACGGCGATTTCAGACCACCATCCGGATTCGCGCGAAGGCGTGAAAGCGTTTCGAGACAAGCGAACGCCCAGCTTCAACGCCTGGCTCGAAGGCGGCGACTAAGGACTGCGAAGCTCGGGAGCAGGCAATCACGTACGCGCCATCCAGAGGTTCGACGTGCTGTTCCCAGACCCGGGCGTAACGCTCCGGATCAGCGATGGCCGTGCGCAACATCTTCTGACAGGCTTCGATCTGTGAGTCGGTGCTGCTCGGCTGGAGCGAAAGCGCCATGACCTCGGTGGAGCGTTTGTCGCCGTAGGGTCCTTCGGGCTTCCCGGGATTCAACAGGATCATGGGGATCTCCGTGGATTTGAAGAGGCGAACCACGTTGACTCAGGGGCGCTGGCGCTGCAGGCGGAATTCCGGTCTACCTCGCTTCCGGTCTGGGGTATCCTGTGGACTGAACGCTCCTCTGGGATTGAGCGCATTGAAAATACGGGACCGATGTTGAGCCGACCTGGAATCTATCTCACGACATTACTCCTCACGTGCGGGTTGGCCACAGGTGCGCCGGCCGCCCTTTCGATCAATACGACTTTTGACGGCGGGAGCATCGGTCCCTATGTCATCGACGATCTGCTTCACGAGATCGATTTCACGTTGGCGGCAGACGGTGTGAACTACACCTACTGGGGAAACTTCAAGGTGTCGGGCGTCTCGGGCCTCGAAGTCACCTTCCACATCACCAACGCCGACGATGTCCCCTTTCTTTCCGACGTCGTGCACGAATCGCAGATGGTCTACAGCTACGACGGCCAGAACTGGTTTCGCCTGACGAACCACAGTTATGCGGGAGGGACCTACTCGTTCACGGAAACATTCAGCCAGAACCAGGTACAGATCGCCACCTTCCTGCCCTTTTCAAGCAGTCGGATGAGCGATCTCGTCGACACGGCCGATGCCAGCCCCTGGGCTTCGAAGTCCGTTCTGGGACAGAGTACCCAGGGAAGGGACCTCGACCTCCTGACGATCACGAATCTCGCCATCCCCTCTGCCGGGAAGAAGCTGATCTACATCGTCGCCAGACAGCACGCTGCGGAAACCTCGAGTTCTCACATGCTGGAGGGCTTGATCGACTTCCTTCTCTCGGACGATGTCTACGCGAGCGGATTTCGCGACGGCTACATTTGGCAGATCGTTCCCATGGCTAATCCCGACGGCGTTTACGAAGGGAATTCGAGAGCCAATTCCGAAGGCAATGACTCGAATCGAGACTGGCACTCCAGCAACCACGACAGTGTTGAAATCGACATCATCCGGGCGCATCTGGATGCAACCGAACTTGCCAGCGGGATCGACATCTTCATCGACCGGCACTCCCAGATGAACGATATCGGTGGGTACGACTTCGTCTACTCCCCACCGGGAAACACCTTCTTCGGAATTCTTTCGGATTGGACGGTCTTCGACACGGAGAAGGCGGTTGGAACGAGCTGCTCGATAGCGTCGTGCAGTTCAAGGGGCTACGCGACCAGTCAGGGCCTGCTCACCTTCATCATCGAACTGACACCCCATCTGGCCTCATGGACGGAGATCGGCCTGAAAGCGGAAGGCGTCAACAGCGCGTTCGCCCTCAACGAGTACTTCGGGATGTTCGAGGCGCCTCTGCTTGTGGATTCTGATTTTGGCGCCAGTGCAGACGATGCGGCCTTGAGAGGCGATGCGGGCGGACTCGATTGGCTCGAAAGCCGATTCGACGACCCGAATCTACTGAGCCTCGACGAAACCAACGTAGCTGGAAACGAAACCGCGAAGGCCAAGCTCAGCGGGAGCACGTCGGCAAACGCCTATCTCACACAGAGATTCGGCTGGCCGCAGAGCGATAGTTTCAGTGTTCAATGGGATATTCGCGTGGACGAGATCCTGGACGTGCCCGGTGTCAACACCGATCGGACTGGCTGGATGCTATTGGGCGACGACACGGACCCGACACATCCGGGCCCCAACTCGGATGATAGTGAGCGCTTCGTCTACATGGCGTTTTTTCGCGACGGCGGTGGATCGCCCGGTGACACGATGGATCTGGTTGCTCGGGATGGCGACGACGGCTGGAGCAGCTTCACGACGGTCGCATCCGGATTGACCATCGGGCAGTGGTACACGATCCGGGTCGATTGCGATGTCGGCGCAGATACCTATCGCGTCTACGTGGACGGCCTACTCGAAGGCACGCTGAACTCGCGTCAGACCAAGAGCCTCGTATCTCACATCAGCTTTGCGCAGTGGGCGGGTGGTGCCGGAACTTTCCACGTCGACAACGTCATGGAGCCCGGCCTCGACCCGATTCCCGCGATCCAGAGAGAGAATCTGAGTGCTCTGGTGTTCACTCTGCTGATCGCGCTGATCGCGGGGATCTGGAAGACCCGGAGTGCTTCGATGTCGAGTTCGAGACGGATCTTCCTGTAGGAGTACACTTTGTCAGAAGACACTCACCCTTCCGGGAATTCGAACTGCAAGCTTCGAACTGCAACTGCAAGCATCCAACGCAGTTTCTCGACTGCAGGGAAAGGCCCGGAGAGCTTGCCTGGTGCTTTCTATGGAGTACTTCTGGCACCGAAATTGCTCTATTGAGGCTCAAATTCGGAGGACGCGATGCGCCATTGGATCCAGGTCGGAGAGCGAATCGAAGAAGTGGTCGCGGCCGTGCCAGGCGGCCGCCTCATCGCGAATCTGGATCGCGGCTCGGTTCAGGTTTGCTCGCACGACTCGAACCACGTCCGGGTGAGTATCGAGTTGCGGGGGCTTCCGGGCGCGGGTGCCGAAGTGGAGATTGAACACGATGGTCGGGACGTTCGCATCGAACTCGCTCTGGATGGCGGGTTGTCTTCGTTTCTGAGCCTGCTCAGCGCGAAACTCGACATCTCGATTCCCAGGCAGTACTCGCTCGACATCGATACCCGGGGAGGCTCCGTTCGCGCCAAAGAGATCGGCGGCTTTGTCGGAATCAAGACGAGTGGGGGTGGCATCGAAGTCTCAGACGTGGCAGAAGAAGCCCGGCTCGAGACCTCCGGGGGTAGGGTCGAGGCCATCGGGATCGCAGGTGACCTCGAAGTCAGGACCAGCGGGGGTTCGGTTCAGGCCGTCGATGTGGTCGGCGACCTGAAAGCGCGCACGAGCGGTGGCAAGATCGCGGTACTTGGAGCCGAGTCCTGTGTAGACGCCAAGACCAGTGGTGGCCCGATTGAAGTAGAGTTTGCTGGAGAACCTGAAGGACGACTCAAGACCTCGGGCGGCTCGATCGAGATCGACTATCCAGATGACCTCGGCATCGACCTCGATGCCAAGACCTCAGGAGGCAAGATCTCCATCGAATCGACGATCGAAGTTCGAGGTCAGGCCAGCCGCCGGCGCGTGGTAGGTCAGCTCGATCAGGGTGGACAGCCTCTCGAACTGCGAACCTCGGGTGGCAGTATTCGCATCGGGACGTATCGCACGAGGGGCGAGCAACGCGTGGCCGGAGACTTCGCAACGACCTGAAATCGGTTGCCCTACTGGAGATCCTGTTCCGCCGCTTCGGCAAAGGCGCGTTGGGCTCGTCCGAGCTTGTCTTCATCCGGGGTATCTTTTACGAACGCCCAAAAGACTGCCTTGATTTCTCGTGGAACCAGATGGATTCCCTCGGGGTGCCTGCGAAAGAACTCGAACCCGCCGAAGAGGCGTGCGGCGCCTTCGGTCATTTCGGGTGTGGCCGAAGCGATATCGAACGCTCCGATCAACTCGGAGATCTCGTAGCCGAGCAGGAGTTCCCCCGCCGTGTTTTCGTAAGAGGGAAATCCGGACCACGGTCCGGCCCCGGAACCGTACCAGCCGAACAGGCTGCGGATCTGATCCTCTTTCGCCGGTAGCGCGGCCTCCAGGGCGTTGCGAAGGATCGAAAAATCAGTCCCGCCACATTGCTCGATCATCCCGTTCCAGACTTCCGAGATACAGGCAGGCATCGCACCTGCCCACTTCTCCCAGTTCCTGTGCTGTTCGGCTTCCTGGACCTGAAGCGCTTCGACCTCTCTTCGGGGTCCATCCATCCCGTGAACATCGAACCAGGAGAGCCACTTTTCGGTGTTCGCGATGATCGCATCGCTATCCCAGAGTGAACAGCGAAGTGAGAATCCGTGATGATTGGTCAGTTCGACCAGTTCTTCTTCATCCCGATACAGATAGATCGCGGGGGAGCCAGAACACATGCAGTGGATCCCCTCCTCGGGGATCTCGATACCCAGACAACGCGCAAGGGCCTCCAGGTCGGCCCGGTTGTTCGATTCGAACAGAATCGAGGACTCCTCTTCCGGAGATTCGCGAACGACCAATCGATCGGCCGTTTCCATCAACTGCACGAGTTGCTCAGGGTCGATGGGATTCTTGGCCTCTGTTCCGTCAACGCTCATCGTCGTGGCTCCTGTCGCTCGGCGGTAGGGTTCTCCAGGGAACGGCCTCAGGCTCGAAAGCTGACACGGACTCCGTCACCCTTTGGTCTATCGGCAAGATCTAGCCCAGCTTGGGCAAGCCGAACTCGGAAATTGACGCCAACAACGCCATCGGAGCAGGCTCGGGCCGCTTTGGAGCGCTGAAGCCGAAGAGATGTGAGACGATCTCACGATGAGCATCGAAATCCTTGCCAGCGGTTATGGATTGATCGAAGGCCCGCGGGTCGACGCCTCGAATCGGCTCTACTTCAGCGATGTTCACAAGGGCGGAGTCTATCGACGTTCAGCGGACGGAACGATCAAGACGATCGTACCCCGGCGCAGAGGTGTGGGAGGAATTGCTCTACACGCGGATGGAGGCGTGGTGATCTCGGGGCGCAACGTCTGCCACGTCGACAGCGAGGGGCAGACCCGTGTGCTTCTGGAGCGGGATGACATACCCGGTTTCAACGACTTGTTCTGCGACCGCGAAGGACGGATCTACGTCGGCGCGCTGCGCTCCGATCCGTTCGGAAATGACGCCGGCGGAAAGACCGGCGAACTCTGGCGGATTTCCGGACCCGACCAGGCCGAAGAACTCTACGGCGGTATACGACTCAGCAACGGGATCGGCTTTTCTCCCGATGGTCGGCTGCTCTATCACAGCGATACTGTTCCCCAGGCAATCCTCGTGCACGAGTTGACGCCTGAAGGAGAAGCGAAACACCGCCGGGTTCTTGTGAAGCTCGACAGCGGAGCGCCGGACGGTCTCGCGGTCGACGCGGAGGGTTGCATCTGGGTAGCTGTTTACGGCGGAGGTTGCGCAGCTCGCTACACACCTACGGGTGAACTCGAACGACGGATCGAAGTTCCGGCCACCGCGGTAACGAGTCTGTGTTTCGGCGGAAGTGATCTGCGCGACCTCTACATCGTAACCGCCGACAATACCGAAGACGCCACTCTCGGAGGCACGGTCTTCCGGACACGAGTCGATACACCCGGGCTTCCCGTCCCTCTCGCACGGGTCTAGCGAATTCCGGTACAACCCCTGACCGAGACGCGCGACTGAAACATTCGAGGAGATCGATCTTGCAGTTCTCGTTCCCAAAAGACTTCGTATGGGGAGCAGCCACCGCGGCCCATCAGGTAGAAGGCAATAACACCCACAGCGATTTCTGGTGCCTCGAACACACGCCCGGTACAATCTTCACCGAGCCGTCCGGTGACGCCTGCGACCAACTCCATCGCTATCCAGAAGACATTTCCCTGCTAGCCGAACTCGGCTTTGGCGCGTACCGCTTCTCGATCGAATGGGCGCGCATCGAACCCGAAGAGGGTCAGTTTTCTCGCGCTGCACTCGATCACTACCGCAGAGTCCTCGCGAGTTGTCGCGAACACGGACTGCGCACCTGCGTCACCTTCCATCACTTCACGAGCCCACTCTGGTTCAGCGCGGACGGAGGCTGGGAAAGCGAGAAATGTGTCGATCGATTCCGTCGCTACTGCGAGCACGCTGTCGCGCATCTCGGCGATGAGATCGACATCGCGTGCACGATCAATGAGGCGAACTTGCCGGCCGCACTCGCGGTCTCGGGAACCATTCCTCGCGAGGGCCTCAAGAAACTAGCGCCGTTCGTGGCCGAAGCGGCTCGACGCTGCGGAAGTGATCTAGAACACTTCTCGCCATTCTTGCTGAGCCAGCCGTTTCTGACGCGCGACCGAATGCTCGCGGCCCATATCGGAGCGCGTGACATCCTCCGCGCGGGTCCCGGAAACTTTCCGGTCGGCATCACGCTCGCGATGCAGGACTATCAAGCAGCTCCCGGCGGTGAAGAGACTCTTGCACGAGCGCTGGACGAAAGTTTCACGCCGTTCTTCGAAGCGGCCCGCACAGATGATTTCCTCGGTGTGCAGACTTACAGTCGCGTCCGCTTCGGCCCGGACGGCCCACTTCCACCAGAAGAGGACGTACCCGTGCTAATCATGGGATACGAGTACTGGCCCCAGGCCCTCGAAGCGACTCTGCGACTCGCGGCGCGGGAAGCTCGAGTCCCTCTTTACGTGACCGAAAATGGACTCGGCGGCGATGATGATGAGCAGCGGGTAGCGTACTACTCCGCGGCCCTGGCTTCACTCGTGCGCTGCCTTCAAGACGGTCTGGATATTCGCGGCTATTTTGCCTGGTCACTCCTGGACAACTACGAGTGGATCCACGGCTACGGACCGCGTTTCGGACTCGTTTCGGTGGACCGGTCAACCCAGGAAAGAACTCCAAAGGCCAGTGCTCGGTGCGTAGGAGCCGTCGCACGGAGCGGCGTATTCGATCCCGAGAGCTTCTCGACCGCTGGCTGAGCCGAGTTCAGGAACCGATCTGGCGCCGCTCGCTCAGATCCATCTGAAAACCTTTGCCATCGGTGAGCGCATAATCCCGGTCCGGGCCGTGCTCGATTGAAAGGTTCTCGACTTCGACTTCATCCGGAAGGACGTAGACGATAAGTGTTCCGGAGGCCAAAGACACGATCTTCGTGCGCTGGTCCTTCTTGCGCAGAATGTCGCCGTGAACCTGCTCCCGTACCCAGGAGTAGCCTGAGATCTTGGCCAGTCCGTCCCCGTACTCTTCAATGGTCCCGATGAAGAAGCGCGGTTGATCGTCCGCGTACAATCGGCGGTGTGCGATGAATACCTTCGCGCCACTCTGAATGAGCATTGCGTCCTCCTCTCAATCCGCCTCCCTTATCGGCGCGGAGAGCCGAAGGCTCCAGTAGATGGATCCGGCCGTTCCTCACGGCCATGGCATCCACACAGCAATCCGCTCCATCACGGGCCAGGACAGTCGGGGAGTGTCGACGCGAGTTCGACACGTTGGGAGACAGAGCGACAAGCACGTACGAGCGTGGACACGAACTCGCCCCGCACTACGCAGGCCGCATGATCGCCCTCGACTTCGAAAACCTCTGCACCGGAAATCGAATCGGCGAGTTTTCGCTGCCGCGATACGGGAACCAGTTCGTCGAGTGTAGTAACGACCACGGACGTCGGCACACCCACTTCTCCGATCCAGTCTTGCGACGCGAAGCTGGTAACAGCCTGAGCAGCCTGAATGACGGTGGCCGGATCGTGCCCCAGTAGTTCATCGCGGACTCGATCTCGCATCTCTGGATGCTCGATGCTTTGCAACATGCGGTGTGTCGCACTGCGTTGGACCAGACTCGGGACCAGACGAACCGCTGCCGCAGCAATCGGCAAGGTCGCCCGAGCAAACCGAGCAGCTCCGCGACGCGCGAAGTGACGCGCTGTCGCGCAGAGTACAAGACCGCTCACATGCTCTGGATGGCGTCTCCACGTCAACGAAGCAATGGGACCGCCCATCGAATAGCCAACGGCGATGAAACGCTTGACTCCCATGGTTTCCGCAGCTGCGACGGCGTCGTCGGCACACTGCTCCAGACGAAAGCGCCGAGTTCGAAGGCCCCGTCCATGCCCCCGGTGATCGAGGCTCAGCACGCGGAAGTGCTGCGATAGAGCGTCGTAGCAGCGGCCCCAGTTGAGCGCAGCCGTTGCACCGAGACCATGCAGAAGCATCAGGACCGGAGCACCTTCGGGTCCGGTATGCTCGCGCACGATGGTATCCCCGTGACCGGGAACCTCTATCGTGTGCTCGGCTTGCGTTCTCAAGGAAGCAGTCAAGCTCATTCCTCCAGTCTCCCCAAAAACTGGTCCCCGTTCGAGGAAAGTCAATCACGAGGATCGGCTCCAGGCGGGTGACGCGACGCGGAATCCGGCAGAACTCGCCGATCGAGATGGCGGCGGAGTCTCATATGGACCCATGGGTTCCCGTTTCCGCACCTGCAGTCGAAAGGTTTTGCAAAACTTCGACGCAGAGGCCCTTCCACCGCATGCGCTCTCTGCGTAGCCTCCAGTGGATGCAATGCGAACAGGAAAGGATGAGCCTGGGCTCGATGCAAAATCCCGTGCGCGGGTTTCTGCACGGCGGCGCAACACTGCTCTTCACGATCGGCGCGGTCTTGCTCTGGACGCGTAGCCAAGGTCCGCTGGCACCCCGCGCAGCTCTGGTTTGTTTTGGCCTTAGCTTGATCGGACTCTATTCGGTGAGCAGCCTGTATCACTCGGTGCCCTGGAGTACCCGCTGGAAAGAGCGGATGCGCCGGCTAGATCACTCGATGATCTATGTCTTGATCGCCGGCAGTTTCACACCCATCGCCTTCATCCTGCTCGACGGCTGGCTGTGCGGCGTCACGCTTGCAGCCGCGTGGAGCATCACCTTGATCGGAGTCCTGCAGAAGCTACTCGCTCCACGCGTTCACAGCGGCTTCTCGGCGGGCTTGCAGGTGACTCAGGGCTGGCTCGTCCTTCCGCTGCTGGGCCCACTATCCGAGCGCCTGCCCATCGAGGGCCTTCAACTCGCAGTATTCGGGGGGCTGCTCTACACCGTGGGTTTTGTCCTTTTCGTCACCCAGAGACCACGCCTCTGGCCGCGCGTGTTCTCCTACCACGAAACTTTTCACCTGTTCGTGATCGGAGGCAGCGCCAGCCACTACGCGCTTGCGCTCGCCTACCTCGTTCCCCTGGTCTGAGTCCGGCTTCCGCTCAGTTTCTTCCGAAGTCGTAGGTCCCTACGTCGTACGCGCCATCCTTTGCCGGCCCGACCAGACGGGTGCGTGCGTCCGTCTGAACCCGGGCCAGGGAGTCCGCAGCTTCGCCAGCTCCGGGTAAACGGAGCAGAAACTGCCCGGTGTTCCCGAGAGTATCGACAACGCTCAATACCATTGCACCGAGCCCGCCCCTCAGCGTCCAGAAGCGCTTCTGAAGGTTCGCCTTCAGATAGACGGATTCATCCTGCGGATAGTATTCGTAATCGTCGTTGCTGAAGCCTTCGAGAATGCCACTCGATGTTCTGGACATCCCCAGCGCGAGGCGACGCAGAGGCGTGCTCACGAGCCCGCGCAAGATGACGTGCGAGTGAGAATTGTTGTCAATGGCCGCAACCAGATTGGCCCCAAAACCCAAAACGGATGCCGCGACCAGACCCGCTCCGCCTACGGCATCGCCGATCCCGTCCGCGGGCACGGCCGCCAGTGCCTTGACCGCGCCGTCCAGATCAGGACCCGCGTGAACGGGCAATGAAACGGACGAGAAACAGAAAACCGTGAACACGAGCGAAAGGCTCAATCGCCTGAGACGGGGATAGGTCATGCTGCACTCCGATGTTGTCTGGTGAAGTACAGAACCTAGCTCAGCGATGTATCAGATGTCCCGGGCTGCCAAACCAAAACATGCAGCAGCCCGGGACAAGAGGATCAGATAGTGGAGCGCATTCCCCGCACTCCGACCGCAGCCGTCATGAATAGCAACAGGCACAACGGTAGGCTGCTCCATGGAGAAGTCAGCGGGACAGGTAAAGACAGTGGAGTCATATCGTCAAAACTCACCGCCGCGTTGTCTTCGATGACGAGTACATCTCCATCGTCGAATCCAGCGAGAACGCCCGCGATATCGATCGAGAAGATCGTCCCATTGAGACCGGTCAGGACCAGCCAACCATCACCGGTTGCGCGAATTCCATCGATCGGAGATGCAGCGAGTTTCGTCGTATTGGGCCCCAATATCGAAACACCGGGACCGATCAGGAAGCCACCGCTCGAGAGTCCAGTGTCCCAGTAGATGACCTCGGCATTGACGACGTTCGAGCCGTAGATGATGCCGGTGTTCTCGTCCAGATCGAGTTCATCCGAGCCATCGCCGACCGGAGCACCCGCGAGAGGAGAAAGAAGCTTTGCGGGTGGTGCGCCATCCCAGAGCCCACCGCTCAAGCCAATGCTGTACAGCGCGCGTCCCGGTGCAGCCGCATTGTCGAGTGCGAAGAAGTACAGCGTGGAGCCAACGAGTTCGAGGCCTTCGAGGTTCACGAGACTTCCCGCATTCGGGTCGGAACCGTCAAATACGATTTCGGTCGTTCCAGCGGGCCCCGCAAAAGGAGTTCGAATGATGCGGTGCGTAGTGCCCGCAAATCCGAACTGGTTGAGGATGTAGTAGGCGTGCGAGAGCGTGCTCAATATGGTGGACGGCTTGCTACTGCCACCCGTCGAAGGAACGTAGGAGGCCAGTGTCGTACCCGCGATCGGATCGTAGTGTGTGATCTCACCGCCAGGCCCCGGCTCTAACTGCGCCCCCACGACCACTTCGCTGGTGGTTCCGGGAACGAAGTCGATGCCGTCAACTCGAATCGAGGTACCGAGGATCGGAAACACAACCGCACTTCCGGGCACTTGTGGGTCGAAGGTGACCGAGAAGATCACATCGGTGGCCCCGTCCTCACCGGTGACGAACATTCGGTACATCTTGGCCCCGACCGAACTGGGCAGAGCAACGATCAGACTGACGGCCAAGATCCAGGCCGCGAGGCGAGAAAACGGCTTGCAACCCATGGCGTTCTCCTTCCAAGAGATTTTCAACGTTGCGAAATGCCCTTCTACCGACGCTGGTTCTCGCGTTTCATGCTACTTGGAGATGGCTCAGGAGTCGATTAGTTTCTTCTTCTCGCACAACATTCGGAGACTCCAGAGATGGTCTTCGAACCGGCACTCCTTTCGCCTTTCGATCGCACCCCCAACTTGAGTCCCGCGGCCCGGGCGCCGATTCTCCCTGAAGACGATTCGAGGCAAGCGTGGAATGAACGGTGACGATCGATTGATGGTGTGGGTTCACGAGAGCATTCAGGAGCACCCCGGTGAACTTCCGTCGTTCCCGCGCGTCGCAGGAAGCCTGGTCAGCGCGTTGGAGCAACAAGACGTGGAGATCGCCGAGATCGAGTCGCTGATCCATCAGGACCAGGCCATTGCAGCCGACGTGATCCGCGCGGCCAATTCCCCGATCTACCGCGGGGTGTCTTCGATCGATCGGCTCGACACCGCGATCATGCGCATGGGCTTTAGTGAGACGGCGAAGATCGCCATGGCCTCGGCCTGTCGAAGCCTCTACGACCTGAGGGAGAGAACTGAGTTCGAGGTGTTCGCCGATCTCTGGCAACCGCTGTGGCACGAATCGATGGTTTGCGCCTTTGGAGCGCGCTGGCTCTCGCACAAACTCAAGATCGGGGACGACGGGCGCGTGTTCCTGGGCGCTCTGTTCCGGGACGTCGGCAGCCTCTTGATTCTGAAGACCCTGGCCAGCGGGCTGGTACGCGGGCGCCTCGATGCGCATCCGTCGCTCGATGAAGTCAATCGCGTTCTCTCGACTCTGCACGCGTCCGTTGGTGCGGACTATCTGAGAAAGGCGGGCATGCCCGATCATGTGATCGGTGTGGCCCAGGAGCATCACGCCGCCGATCCGCCTCTGGCACCCGACACGCTCGAACTCCACGTGATCCGACTATCCGGTGGACTGTGCGAGCAGATCGGCATCTCTGCGTTCTCTGCGGCCGAGCAGGGAAAGGAGGGCGCCCAGAGCATGAAAGCCCTCGAGATTCGACCCGAGCAATACGAATCCTACGTGGACGAGTTCCAGAACCTGGAAACGCAGGTCAGCGAACTGTTCTAAGCGCTGCACTCACTGCCGCGTTCCGCGTACAAAAGCGCTCCCTCTTTGCGCACGCGACACCCGGCGAGCTTCTTGCCGAGCTCCAGGAGTTCAAGACCGTTCGGAATTTCGGCGAGGAGCGAAGTGACGCGTTCTCGAGCATCGGGAGTTGACGTACACGATGCGAGTACGCGCTCCAGGCGCTGGAGCATCCAGATCTGATAGGGAACGACCATGCGTCGACCGCGCACGCCGCCAATCTCGAACTCCTGCGTCAGAGCCCCTTCCCCGGTCTGATGTGCTTCGAAGCCCGGGGTGGCCGTAAAGGTCTTGCCCGGAAGTTCACCATCGGACCGATGCATGTCGCTTGCGATGAACCGAGTGAGCACTTGCATCGCGTCGCGCAGGACCGGCCACATCTCCTCGAAGAAGACGCCGAGCAGCGGCAAAAGAGTATCTGGAATCTCATCGCTTTCCAGCCAGGCTGCGCCGTCGCTGGTCGCCTCTCGCCCCACGAGCTGGCCCGCCTCGTCGAGTGAATAGAGCTTCTGCCCGTACATTCGCGCGTTGAGCGCGCCTTCACCGTTGGTGCGTTCAACCCACTCACATACCAACGGGAAATGCGTTCGAAGCGCGAACCCCGGAACGGCGTCGCGGTAGAGATGCGCGTACAGCGGCGCGAGCAGACCGTAGTCCGCCAGACTCGGCCGTCCGCCGAGTGCGTAATCGTGTTTTGCGAAGTGCAGTTCCAGAAGCTCCAGGATCTGTTGCTGGCTCGCCTGCCATGCGGGCTCGGTGCGTTCGTCGACTCCAAGATGGACCAGCCCCGCGTACACGCCCCTCGGATTCGTGCGGGATTCCGAAATGCCAAAAGCGTTTTCGAAAAACGCCGCGCCAACGGCTCGCCGCACTTCACCCGGCGCTCCTGCGGCGATTGCAGCTCCCCATTGTTGTTCATTGAAACCGCGGTGACTCAGCTCTCGCCCATCTTCCGAAAAATACCAGCGTTCCCAGAACCCGGGCACCACCATCCACTCGTCGGCCAATAGTTCGATCAGGTAGGAAGTGAGGCACTGACGCGGAGCCTGAGCCGGATCTGGAACGATGGCCATCTGAGGATGTGCGACCTCACAAAAGTCGATGATCTCGCTGGAGTCCTGTACCCAGGTTCCATCCGGTGCGCAGAGTTGCGGAACCGCACCGCTCCCGGAACGGGCAAGCAAGAGGCCCTGGATCAACTCAGGCGTTGCCAGGATGTCTTCGAACCCCGGTCCGAGCGCTCCCTGTCGCTGTTTGAAACGCAGATACGCGCGAACCTTGCCGGAGAAATAGCTGTGTTCCCAGGAGAAGAGTCGGTACATGAAGTGGCGTCCCTCGCCCGGGGTCAGGGTTTTCGATCAGAACGCCCGGGCGTCACGTCGATGATAGGTTCGTCGCCGTAGTCCTCGGAACGCCCAAGATCCATTCCCGCGATATTGACGTGCACCCTGCCCTCGCGCGCCGCAGCCTCGAAACGAGCCTTCAGAGAGCGTTTGACCAGAGAACGAAAGCCGGGCATCAGGCACAGAAATCCGAACACGTCCGTCAAAACGCCGGGCGTCACCAGGAGGGCAGACGCGATCAGGATCATCAGGCCGTCCATCAGCGAAGAAGCCGGAAGGCGACCTTCGGCGAGTTCTCTCTGGATTTCACCGATCACGCGAAGCCCTTGTCGTCGGGCCAGGGCGGCACCTACGATACCGGTCACCACGATGAGTCCGATCGTTGCCGGGGTTCCGATGTAGCCGCCGATCTCGATCAACAAACCGAGTTCGACTGCGGGCAAGACGATAAACAGGAGAAGCAGGCGCGCCATCATCTGAAGATGGCACAGTGTCTGGAGAGCGCCAAGGAGGCTCGGAAGACAGGTGAGGATCGCATTCGTCACGACGGATCTGGATATGATCCAGGACGCCGATCACGATCGACCGCTGCACGATGCAGCATTTGCCCGTAAACGCGTACCTCTACTCCACCCGGTCTGGCACGACCCCGGAGTGGACTGGCAGAGCTTTGACCTGGTGGTGCTGCGCTCTCCCTGGGACTACACCGAACGTCTCCCTGAATTCCTGGACTGGCTGGAGGGCCTCGAGGCTCGAGTGCCGATCTGCAACGAGCCCGCCGTCGTGCGCTGGAACCTCGACAAACACTATCTTGCGCAGCTTGGGCAACAAGGCGTTCCCGTGGTCCCTACGGTTTTCGCAAACGGACTGGACGAGTGCGCGAAGGCTCTGGAAGATCTCGGATCGAATCAGATCGTGGTCAAGCCAGTCATCTCTGCGGGCAGTCGCAACACCGGACGCTTCTTCGCAGACGACCCGGCGGCCATGAAACTCGCCAAACGGATCATCGGCGAAGACCTCGCGGTCATGATCCAGGAATACGCCGCCTCGGTCATGGAGATCGGCGAGACATCTTTGGTCTTCTTTTCCGGAGAATACTCACACGGATTCCGAAAAGGCGAACTTCTGGCCGTCGGCGGTGGATTCGTCGCTGGCGAGTACCTCGAAGATATCTCTTCGCGCGAACCTTCTGTCGAAGAACGCGCAGTGGCGAATCGAGCTTCGACGGCAATCCGCGCGCTGCTCGCGAGCCAGTTCGGAATCGAGCAGCCGCTACTCTACGCCCGTTTAGACGTGATCCACCTCGGAGATGGCTCCGCCGCTCTTCTGGAAGCCGAACTCTTCGAGCCCTGCCTCTTCCTTAAGGTCGATCCCCTCGCGGCCGATCGCTTTGCACAGGCGGTATTGAAGCGCTGCCAAAAGGCAGGCTCTTGATAGCCCCGACCCGCTAGGGAATCCCGCGAACTCTGTCGAGCGTCGACAGATCAATGGCCGTCGGGAGTAACGGAAGAAGCGTGGCAAAGTCGGGATCGATGTCGTATTTGCTCGTCTAGCTCAGATCGCGGTGTAGCCGCCGTCGACCATCACGGCACTGCCCGTCATGAACGAAGCTTCATCCGAGAGCAGGAAGGCGACCACCGCGGCCTGTTCTTCCGGTTCCGAAACTCGCGCCAGAGGCGGCCGCGGCATTCCGCGCGGTAGACGACCGCCTTCGGGAAGCGGCGTCGACTGTTGCTCGCGATCCTCGATCACGTTCGCTCCGAGTCCGGTCTTCACGGCTCCCGGGCAAAGGCAATTGGCGCGAATCCCCTGCGGACCGTAGTCCACCGCAATCTGACGGGTAAGCTGCAGGACTCCCCCCTTGGATGCGGCATAACTGGCTGCTGATCCCCCGGCGCCAATCACATGAGCCGCAATCGAAGCCGTCGTGACGACGCTTCCCCCACCCGCTTCGAGCAAGTGCGGAATCACGTGCTTCGCCGCCAGGAACACGCCCGTAAGATTGATCCGCAGCACGAACTCCCAGTCGGCCAGTTCGGTTTCGTGAATCCAGCCCGCACCGGCGGTTCCGGCGTTGGCAAACAGCGAATCGATACCCCCGAAGGCTTCGACGGTCTGCCGCACGGCGTCTTCGACCTGATGTTCGACAGTTACATCGCACTCGATGCCCAGCGCCTTGCCACCGGCCGCAGCGATCTCCGCAGCGACGACCTTCGCGGTCTCTCCCCGTTTGTCACACACCGCGACCGAGGCACCCTCGGCGGCCAGGCGCAGAGCGGCAGCGCGTCCGATACCGCTTCCGCCTCCAGTGACCAGCGCCCGACGCCCCTTGTGGCGTTGTGCAATCTCGCTCACTTCGCACCTCGAAAGAAGCTGACGACGGTACGGCGTTCGGCGATCCGCCAGCCTTCCGGGGTTCGCTCGAAGCGATCGCGATACTCACCCACCATCTCGGGCCCCTCGAGCGGAGAAATCGCGCGTTCGGGATCGCCGTCATGACGGTACAACGTCAGGTAGACCACACCCTCGGCGCGGTTCGCATCCTGGACGTCGCACAGAAAATTGTGACAGATGTGACGCGACATGCGCGCCGCATTGTCCTGTCGCGCCTGGAAACCTTGTTCCAGTTCCGCGCGGCCTTTCATGGTGACCTGGGGACTCGCCCAGACACCGTCCTCGGTGAACAACTCGGCGATTCGGGCGGCTTCGCCATGGTCCACGTAATGGCAATACGCGGTCACCAGTCGTTCGCACTCACGCTCGATCAGCAGTCGTTCGATATCTTCCATGGGGACAGGATATCAGGACAGCGATGTACGGGCAGAAACGACGCTTTCCGGAGATGCAACACCCGGCAAGAACGACAAGCTGCCGTCCCGCAGCGGTCTCGCCGTTCTAGAGGCTGTGGCGTCGCCGCGAGGCAGCGATGATCGATGCCAGCAGGCCCACGCCGAGCAAGCTCGCAGTGGCGGGTTCAGGAACGAGCACGTTGAACGTGTGCTGGAAGTCGTAGGTCTCGGAACCAACAGCCAAGGTGAAGTCAGTCGGTCCGAAAGTGAATCCGCAGGCCCCCGCACCGTTGATATCGACGAGACAATTGAGCGCGGTGAGCTGGCCCGGCAGGTTGTTGATCGCAATCGCGGGATTGGCGTCCTGCATATACTGACCGTTGATCGTGCCTGCCGTCGTTCCCAGCCCGATGTAATTCGTGTAACCGCCGCCCGCGTTGTTTGCGAAAACCGTCTGGCCGGTGACCTCGTAGGTCATGCCGATGAACATGACATTGGAGACTCCACCGCCACTACCAGCTTGTACCAGCGGCACCTGTAGCGAGAGTTGCACGTCGGCGGTTCCCATACCGACAGTGCCGGGATCAGGGCTGAAGGTGACCTGGCCCAGCGTCACGACCGCACCGGTGCCCGTGAACGCACTGGAGCCGGCGGTGCAGACACCACCAGCGGGACTCACGCAAGCATGAGCCAGATCGAGACCGGCTCCGCCGATGACGGCGACGGTTGTGGCTGCGCTGGCAGATCCGCTGATGCCGAAAAACAGGCTCAGAACCGCGACGACCGAAAGCGCATCGCGGACGATTCTACGGGCTGTGCTGAATGTCTTCTTTCGAAAAAGGGGATCTCCTGGAGGGGAGGCGGCGCTTAGAATGTGGAGGTTTAGCCTCGATTCGACCGTCGGGCAACGGCGATGAAGGTTCCAATGGCCATTCCGAGCAGAACACCCAGACCAGGTTCGGGAACGGCCGTTCCCTCGAGCGTGATGTCTGCCTTGATGACCAGGTCATCAGCTTCGCCGAATGCTGCGCCACTCAGAACGCCGAGGGTCAGGCCGGAAAGTTCCAGCTGCATCAGGCTGATGTCGATCGTGCCGCTGATGGAGCTATTGGAAAACGTGAGCGGAACGCCGAGTTGGGGAGGGTTGGTCAGGGTCGAATCCGTGACGTTATAGACCGCGTTGACCTCCACCGGACCGACGGCGAACGAGTATGACGTCGGACCGCCGGCGACGAAAAAGTTCGTGTATCCAACCCCGGGCGTCAGGATCGCGGAGACGATTTCGAGCTGATCGTAGCCGCCGTACGGATTGGCCATCGCGATAACGCCCGTGGGCGCAACCGAAATCGCGAAATCGGTCAGCGCCGGTAGCGCATCGTCGAACTCGACGAAGATTCCGTCGAGTGGATACGAGGCGGACGCCAGAACCGATACACCACCGGGTGTCGTGTCGGCCGTGATCGTCGCATCACCTGAGGTGAAGTTGTAGGTCGTCGGCGCCGCGGATGCCGGAAGTGCCACAGACAGCATTCCGAAAAGCCCGAGAGTCATTATCAGAATTCGTGCCATTTCCCTGTCTCCCTCCAAGAGAACCGGACCATACCCTGTCAGCCCGACGCAACTACAGGGGAAAACCCCCGTATTCGTTGCAAAAAATCCCCGTTCTGCCGGTGCTCGACGAGCGCCCCCCGCATTCCGCCCGTTGAATCCGATTTCGCGAGCTATTTCAATAACTTGCAAACCTAATGCAGTCATCAGCGGGTAGAGATACAACGGTCTGGAGCTGTGCTATTCGTCCCAGGATGAATTTCGATCGCTTCGAAATCTACGAGGCCCTGCTCTGGGAGCCCCCGCGCGGCTACCTCCTGCTGGATCTTCACCTGGCCCGGATGGCCCGGGCGGCGGCGAATTTTGGCTTCGCTTTTGACGCCGGAGAGGCCCGGTCGAGGCTCGAAGCACTGGCCACAGAATTGCCCGACGAAGCGCGAAAAGTTCGCCTGGAACTCTCGCGCGATGGATCGATCTGGCTGGAACACCAGACTCCGAAGCCCAGTTCGCCCGTGTTGCTCGCGCTCGGCGATCGGCCAGTGGCCAGCGACGATGTCTTCCTACAGCACAAGACTTCGAGGCGCGAGACCTACCAGCGGGCCCTGGCTTCCCATCCCGAGGCGGGTGACGTGCTGCTCTGGAACCAACGACGGGAACTCACCGAATGCTGTGCGGCGAACATCGTGCTGGAAATCGATTCCCGGCGCCTCACTCCGGCGGCCTCGTCGGGCCTCTTGCCCGGGACCTACCGCGCGCACCTGCTGGCCAGGGGCGAGATCGAAGAAGCGGTGCTCCCCATCGCTGCTCTCGCCCGGGCGACGCGCCTATTCGCGATCAACTCCGTGCGACGCTGGTGCGACGCACACCTGATCACCGAACTCACGCCTCGATCGTAAAGCTGAGTCCCGCGTTCTGCTGAAGTCGCTCGAGCAAGGGATCGCCCATGGCCGCGGCCGGCGTCCAGATTCCTCCACCAACGGTGCGCGGATCCTTCGCCAGGCACACAGCACTTTCAGCCAGCATCCTGGCCGTAGACCCGTAGCCCGGGTCTCGATCTCCCGTGACGCGTGCGCGGAGATTTTTCGCAGGCGTGTCGGGGTGTTCGCCTAGCAACCGAATGTCGAAATAGCCCGCTTCGCGCTGCTCCCGCGTCGGCCCATCGCCAGGTGCGGGCAAACGAGAAGAGAATGCACGGCGCAGCGGACCGAGAGACGCAGCGGCCAGAATCGCGCCCATGCTTGCCGAAATTCCCGCTGCCTTCGCCAGGCCGATGGGGCCTGATCCCATGAGCATGGCCTCGTCGTAGCGAAACTCCGGACCGTAGGCGTAGTCGAGCAAAGCGTTGGAGCGACGCACGATCTTGGTATTGATGGCGGCCATCATGAATGGGGCGGTCCATTCCGCAAAATCCAGATCGTATGCGGGCATCACGCGCTCCTGCCCATCGGGACCGGAACGCCGGTCCTTGGGGTTGAGCGCGTACGGATCGTTCATGACGCGGTTCACTTCCGGATCGCTCTCGGCCTCATCCATCATATTCGTCATGCTGGCGATCGTGCCTCCGCTCGCCGCACCGCTGAATCCCTTGACGCGGAATTTGATGCGCGCACAGGGCACATCGTGACGACTGCGCATCTCGCGTTGCATCAAGAACACGCCCAGATCCGAGGGAATGCAATCGAAGCCGCAGCTGTGAACGATACGCGCGCCGCTGGCGGCCGCCTCATCGAGGTGCGCGTCGAGCATTCGACGCATCCAATGGGCTTCTCCCGCCAGGTCGCAGTAGTCGGTCCCCGCGCACGCGCAGGCCGCCAGGAGCTTGGATCCGTACATCGCATAGGGCCCCACCGTCGTGCACACGACGCGGGTTCTGTTCACCAGCCTTTCGAGGCTCGGAGTATCGTCGCCATCGGCCAGCAGGATCTCGAGTTTCGCCGCCGGCTCACCCAGCTCCCGGCGCACGGCTTCGATCTTGGCGCGGTTGCGTCCGGCCAGCGCCCAGCGCAGGTCTCCCGATGCGCCATAACGCTCGAGAAGGTATTCGGCGACCAGCCTTCCTGTGAACCCGCTCGCTCCCCAGACGATGAGATCGAGCTCGCGATCCACTGATGTCACCGGAACCCCATTTCTTCGCGTTGCCGCGCTGTTGTTTCAGTTCTTTCCGAGCTTTTCGAGCATTCGCGCCATCTGCTGATGCACCAGATTGATGGCTTGCAGGGGTCGGATCATGACCTTGAACTCGACGATCTTGCCGTCGTCGTTGCACGTAATGATGTCGACTCCGTTGACGTACTTGCCGTCCATCTCGGTTTCGAACTCGAGCACAGCGTGGTTGCCCAGAACCACCTCTTTGGTGTATCGAAACGCACCGCCGGACCCGGAGCCACTGCTCTCGCCGCCTCCAAGCGTCACACCGGCGGCGCTCAGGTAGAGTTTCGTGACCTCACGGCCCTTCTGGGGAGTGAAGACGATCGGCGAATAGAACACCACGTCTTCGTGAAGAATCTCATCCAGCCCACCCGCGAGTTGTCCGCGGACGGCCTGATGCCACAGTTCCAGCGTCTTTTCCATCATTAGGAGCCTCCAGTGTTCTGTAGTATCGCCGAAACCACCGGTACTGTCAGAACCGAAACAGACTGCGTTCTGCACTCGACCCGCGGAGGCCAACGTCTCCCGAGTCGATTCTGGGCGCTATCATCTCGCGACGGTTCCGGAACCGGGCGTTGGGGGAGAACACGTGAAGATTGATGACCGCCTGGAGTACGGCGGCTACCTGGCGTTGTCTCGACTCGTGCGCTCGGTTCCTCGTTCGACGGGCAAGCGGATCGCAGCCGCGGCGGCTCGTCGCTATTTCGACCAGCGCGGTAAACGCGTGCGCTGGGCGCTCACGAATCTTCGCATCGCCTTTCCCGAACGCAGCGAAGCAGAGCGCGAGACGATCGGCCGGGAGAGTTACGCGAATTTCGGACGCAATATGGTCGACTTCGTTCACTCGGAATACTGGAGTGATGCCGAGGTCGAACAGAACTGCAGGTTTGTCGGCATGGAACACGTGGAAGCCGCTCTCTCTCGGGGCAAAGGGGCGATCCTCTTGACTCAGCACCTGGGCGCTTTCGAGGTCGGCACGCAAGCGGCGAGTATCGCGCTCCGCGAGCACGGATCCGCGGTCGTAGGTCGACCGATGGCAAACCAGCGCATCTACGAGCGCCTCAAACGCACCCGAACCCGCGCGGGAACCCAACTGATCGATCGCAACAAGGCGGGGATGCAGATCCTGCGCGCGCTGCGCAAGAACCAGGGCGTGGGCGTCCTCCTGGACCAGTATTCCCGTCGCTCGCGCGGTGTCTTCGTTCCCTTCTTTGGCGTGCGCTGTTCTACTTCGGCAGGCATCGCCACGCTCGGCCTGCGCGCCAAGGCGGCCATCATTCCGCTCTACGTGCTACCGGATGGCCCGGACCGACACAGAACCACGGCTCTACCCGAACTGGAGTTTGAGTTGAGCGGCGATCGCAAACGGGACATCGAACACGTGACGGCGCGTTGCAATGAATGCATGGAAGCGCTGATCCGCCAGAATCCGGAACAGTGGATGTGGGGACATCGTCGCTTCCGCCACAGTCCAGACATCGAAAACGTCGAGGCGCTCTACAAGTAACAAAGGGAGCGAATTCGTGTCTTTCTCTACCGGTGGATGTCCCGGCTAGTCCTCTTCCGTCTTGATGGTGTAGACCGGCATCGGCCCTGCGGCGGACACGATCTGCGCGGTCAGTTCGGCCGCAGGGAGCGGACGAGCGAACAGATAGCCTTGACCGAATTCGCAACCGCGTTCGCGAAGGATCTCCAACTGGTCCGCTTCTTCGATCCCCTCCGCAACGACGGCCATACCGAGAGTCTGGCCCAGGGAGATGACCCACTCCGCCAGAGGCGCATTCTTCCCGGAACCGAGCCGGTCGATGAACGCCTTGTCGACTTTCAATACATCAATCGGAAGCTGTTCCAGATAGCTCAGCGAAGAGAAGCCCGTACCAAAGTCATCCATCGCGATGCGGGCACCCAATACGCGCAAGCGATCGAGAACTGCAACCGTTGCTTTCAGATCCGCGACTGCGTGACTCTCCGTAATTTCAAGCGTCACGCGTTGTGGATCGATTTCTGCGCGTTCGACGCAGCGCTGGAATGTCGCGGGCACATCGTCTTGCAGAAGCTGCTTGGGTGAGAGATTGACAGAGATCTTCAACTTGCTGACCGGTCCGCCCAGTCGGTGCCAGGCGGCCGTCTGTTCGAGTGCGAGTTCCATGACGCGGGCACCCAGAGGCACAATCAGTTCGGACTCCTCGGCTACATCGATGAAGGCCCACGGACCTAACAGGCCTCGTTCGGGATGCTGCCAGCGTACGAGAGCTTCCACACCTACGAGTTGCAGCGTATCGATTGCGACGATCGGCTGGAAGAATACGACGATCTCATTCGCCTCGAGCGCTCGAGCCAGATCGCGCTTGACCTCCAGTCTGTGACTCGCCCGCTCTTGCATGCTCCCTTCAAACAGGCCGACATCATCCTCGCCTTCGGACTTTGTCCGATGCATGGCCATGCCCGCCTGGGCAAAGAGTTTGTCGACACTGGCCTGACCGTCATTGACCGCAATTCCGATTCTGCAGTCGAGATGAGCTTCGATTTCGCTCAGTTTCATCGACTGAGAAATCTCTTCCCGCAGACGAAATGCAATCTCCAGGGCCTGACTCGGATGAGCGATCTCGTCCAGGAGAACGGCAAAACAGTCCCCGTCTAGACGGGCAGCCGTATCATTGGGACGAAGGTTTTCGCACAACCTGCGCGCTACGGCTTTCAGGAGTTGATCTCCCACCGCATGCCCCATGGCATCGTTGATGTCCTTGAACTCTTTCAGATCGATGAACAGTAGACCCAGAAGTGATGAGTTCCTGTCACTGCGACAGACACTTCGAGCATGCTCGAGCCGATCTGCGAGCAGCGATCGATTGGGCAGCCCCGTGAGCGGATCGTGTAGCACGCTATGCGCAAGCCGGGTTTCGAGTTCGCGGCGATCGCTCACGTCGCGACCGACGATGAGAGCTCCTCCGGACAACGTAGCGGCTGCGCGACAGTCGAGGGTGAGCATCCGGTCAGCTTGCGCGACCGAGAGCTCAAACGGATGGGGTAGCTCGTTCTCGTCCAGCTTCTCGAAGATCTCGTCGAGCATCTCGCCGAGTGCAGGCAGCACTTCACCTACCTGTCGCTTCCCGGCCAGTTCAGAATTTGAGAGCGCGCGGAGTGTGGGAGTCGCATGCAAATTCAGGATCTGCCCGGTGCGGGAAGCGTGTAGGTGAAAGTCACCTGCAGCATCCAGATCGTTTTCCAGCGCGCGTCCTACCCGTTCGAGGTGCGCACGCTCGGCGGCTTCCGTCTGGAATCTCTCCTGGATCCGCCTCGCGTCAGCCACGGCGGCATTCTGTGTGTTCAGCCGAAAGAGGTGCTCGATCGTACTGTCGTGAGCTGCAAAGTCACCCAGGATAAGACCCGTATCGGCCAGCTCGGTCATGGAATGGGCCCAGGGAGACCCGACGAAGAGCGCCACCTCTCCCGCTTCGATCTCCAGGAATTGCCCGCGGAGACAGAGGGTGGGATCGCGAAGTTCAAGCATGAACGGAGAACGCGGTTGCGCGACCAGGCTCTCGAATTCCAGTTCCAGTTTCGGGGATTGGATCGACAGAAGATCAGCCAGATCGGCACCTGGAGTGAACCGAGACCGGACCTTCACCAGGGAGGGGCCGACCTGAAGAATCTTCAAGCTCCGATCAATCGCGAAGTGAAAGGGAAAGCACCGCGAGAGCGCTTCGCTGTCGAGTCCAAGCGGCTTCGGTCTCAAGACGCGCAACCTGACGGCCGCATGCGAAAGACTTCGTGGTCACAATCCTTTCCCTTCATGGTGACATGCTCTACCGCATAAGGAGTACCGAGCATCTCACACAGACCCTCGAGCGCACCGATGACCATGGGCGTCAATCCCGAACGCTCGGAGTAGTAGCGCACGATCAGTTCTCCGCCGGACTCCTCGGAGACACGAAATGACGGGGGTGCCATATCGGGCAAGCTCATGCTCACGCGGGCGTGCAGAACATCGATATTGGCGATGAACTCGGAAATGTCCTTCCCGACCATGCGCAACAGAGCTCCATAGCCCTGGCTTGCAGAGAATGTGATCCAGTGCTTGCCAAACGCGCGCAGTAATTCCTGCTGAGTCATCCCGAGTTCGTAGCCCGCGGCGGCCGCGAGATCGAAAGTAATCGCGTCTTCGTAGTTTTCCATTGAAACGAAACCCGGAAGGCTGATGCCCGCCGTGCGCTTCACCGATTGCCAAACGGAATCATCTGCCGTTTTGACAACCAGATCTTCAAGGGCTTGATTGACCAGTCCGTACACGCTTTGTCTCCGAAGATAGAAGGCAATGCACCTTTTCCTTCGGCAGAGCAGCGTTATCTCTATACGGGCGCTTTAGCGGGGGTCGATGCGAAAGACCCAGACGTCTTCCGCTTGCGGAGGATCTTCCCCAGCGGGCAACAAAGAAGCGTACTTGGTACGCGCGGCGTCAGTCATCGCCTCGCGTTGGCTGTCGTCTTCAATACGCATCGCGCGACCGGGAACGATCTGATCACCGAGCTTCACACGGACTCTCGGGTCCGCACTTACGTACTGTGTCCAGCGTTTGCTCGAACCGTTCTTTGCGGGAATGAAAAGCGCACCCTCGTACACGAATACGATCGTAGTGACCGAATGGGGATCATCCGGGCGGACTTCGATCGCAGCGAACATGATTTCGCGGGTAAAGTCCCAGTTGTCGGGCCACGAGACCTCGTCGCCGCTGAGCTTGCGGCCCGAGATCGGCCCGATGGGATCGGTTCGGAAGAGATAGGCGATCCCGGCGATTACTACGCTGATGGTGAGCAGAGCCGCGACGAACTTCAGTGCACGTTTCACGTATCGATCTCCTGTGGAAATGGATTCGGGAAACCGGGGCGTTGGATTTCAGACGGGCGCAGAATACCGATCGGAGGCGAGCTCGGCGAGATGAGTCGTGCAATTGAACAGGCTGACTCTCCACGGAGCCCCCTCACCGATCACAGTGAGGCCCGTGTTGTGAAACGCCGTGGGATCCTCGAGACCGTCGAAATCCAGGTGGCGGATCAGAAGTGACCGACAGACCAGCCCGTGGGTGACAATCGCCAGGTCGCCATCGGTACTGCTGGTCAGTTCTAGAATGCGCTGCCACGCCTGATCCACACGGACGTCGAATTCCGCGAAGGACTCGCCGCCTGGCGGAACGAAATCGACCGCGAACGGATCACTGGTCAGCTCGGCGTACGGAGTGCCGCGAAGATCTCCGAAGTTCCGCTCCTGTAGCAGCGGTTCGAATTCCACCTCGAGTCCCGTGGCTTCGGCGATTCCCGTGGCCGTCATCTCTGCGCGTCGAAGATCGCTCGATACGAGCCGGCCGATCGGGAAATCGACCAGACGCCGGCCCAGGCGCGACGCTTGCTCCACACCTTTTTCGGACAGTGGCGTCCCGGCCACCTGCATGACGCGCGCTGCGTTCATCGCCGTCTCTCCGTGACGAATCAGCAGGAGCGACATAGTTCTGCGCCTGGGTACGTTCGAATCATATACACGCGAGGATCCTAACAGGCTTCACCGCGCCACGTCCGGCGTGCGAGAAGAAGCATCTTCCTGATAAAATGCCCACACGAAATGGAGGAAGACATGTCCGATTCCGATGATCGCCCCGCTCTGCTTGTCGAACGCGACGGAGGAGTCGTCAGTCTCCTGATCAACGATGCACCGCGAAACCGTATGAGCCTCGACTACATGGACGCTCTCGAACTCGAGGTCGCGCGAGTCGCGACCGACTCCTCGATACGAGCCGTGGTGTTCTCCGCCGTCGGAGAAGACAACTTCTCGGTCGGCATGGACCTGAAACAACTGCCCCAGGGAGTCCAACGCAAGGGCAGCATCGAGGCGGTATTCGATCAACGCCTGCGCGTTCTTTCGGCGATCGAGAACCTCGAGAAACCCACGATCGCAACGCTCTACGGCTACTGCCTGGGCGGCGGACTCGAACTTCCCCTGGCCTGTCACTTCCGCCTCGCGGCCAGCGAAGGCGCCCGAATCGGATTGCCCGAAATGGACCTGGGTTCCGTACCCGCCTGGGGCGGCAGCGCCCGGCTCACGCGTTGCGTGGGGCGCGATCACGCACTGGACATGATTCTGCGCGCGAAGAAGATCTCGGGGCCGGAAGCCTTGCGCATCGGACTGGTGAACGAGGTCTGGCCGATCGCCGAACTCAAGCAACGCGCGCGCGCTCTGGCTCACGAACTTGCGGCAATGCCACCGATCGCTGTCGCGGGCGTTCTTCGCGCCGTCGTCGGGGCAGGTGAGCGCTCTCTCGTCGAAGGTCTGGCGGAAGAAAGGCGCGCCGTGATGCGCACCATGGGTACGAAGGATCAGCAGGAAGGCATGCGGGCTTTCCTGGAAAAGCGACGGCCCAAATTCACGGGTGAATGACGAACTCTCGCCGAACCGCTTTCGCTATACCACCAGTACTGAAGGGGCTTCTTCTTACCCTACCCCTCCATCTCGAACCCGCTTCGCCGCTCCAACCAGAACGATGCCGCCTAATCCCACAGCCAGGAATGTCAGCAACGACGCACCCAGTAAAGGGACCGCCGGGGCCGCCGGGAGCAGAAGGATCAGGTCGTTGTGTTGTTGCGCGGCGTTGGAACCGCTCACGGCTACCGCTGAACTAAAGAACTGCCCGGCGTCGACGTCGACCAGCGTTAGCACGTACTGACCGGTGCAGACAACCGAGGCGCCCGAAGCGATCGACGGGATCGGGTTTCCTCCCGTACAACTCGCAGAGGCTGGCCCACTGCTTCCCACGGAGACATTGGCAGCTGTGACCAGACTGCTGTTCATGACATTGTAGGTGTAGTCGATGGTGTCTCCGACATCCGCGAACCCGTCACCTCCGTCGTCAAACACTCGGGTCGTCAACAGGTCGAGATTCTCCGTCACACTCAGACAACCGGTGGTCTGGCAGATCTCACCGGGGAGCGCCCCGGGTGCATGAAAGGCCGATACGTACTCCCTGTATAGGGACTTCAAGAATGTCATCTGGTGGGCCGATCAGGCGCTCATGACAACGCGCCGACAGTCCCTGCTGCTCTGGTCGATCGTCTCCCTGATCGTTGCGGGTATGTTGCTGGTCGCAACCGGTCCCATGGTGCGCGCCTGGCGGTGCTACCTGCTCCACGAGGACGGGCAGCGAGCAGATGCGAAACTGGTCCAAAGGTTCAACCCGGGACTGGCCCTTCTGGAGTTGAGCACCGGTCCCCGGACGGGGCAGAGGTGCACCGCCAAGGTCCAGGTCTGGCCCAATGAATCCGAGGACCTCGGGCGGATCCTGAAGATCGTCTTCCTGGAAGATCAACCCGAAATCTGTGTGCTCGAGTCGACGATCGAATACTCCGGTGTGATCCTCTGGTCGCTCAGCGCTGGCTTCGGATTCGGCCTTCTGCTGCTCTTGAGCCTGGCCGCGTTCGTGCAACGCTCCCTGAGCTCTCCCGGATGGCCGCGCAAACGAATGGATGTCGACGCGGGATCCGTCCGCTGGACCTCTGGTGCACGCATTCCAATGCGCACCTTGTGAGGTGATCAGTTTTCAGTACGGCCACCCGGCCCAGAAGCCGTGAACCGGAAACCCGTCCCAGTTCCGCCGAAGCGTTACCTGCTGAGCAGTTCGCGGGCGATGGCGCGAATCTGGATCTCGTCGGTACCCGCGTAGATCTGGAGAACCTTCGCGTCGCGCGCGAGTTGTTCGACCTGGTATTCGGCCATATAGCCGTTGCCGCCAAAGACCTGGACGGCTTCCATCGCCACCTCGACCGCAGCCCGCGCAGCGTAGAGTTTCATGGCTGAAGCTTCCGCGAAGCTCATGCCCTGGCCGTGGGAAGCCAGCTCAATCGTGCGAAACACCAGGTTTTGCAGGTTCATTCGCGCGACTTCCATGCGCGCCAGCTTGTCCTGGATCAGCTGATACTCCCCGATCGGGCGATCCCATTGCACGCGTTCCTTGGCGTACTTCACGGAAAGCTCCAGACAACGCTCCACGATGCCCAGGGCCATCGCCGCAACACCGGAGCGTTCCATCGAGAAGGTATCCTTCGCCCCTTCGCGACCTCCGCCCTTCTTTCCCTTGAGCGCCTTCTCGCCGCCGAGCAGGTGCTCCATTCCACAGCGCAGATCGTTCAGGAAGAGTTCCCCGGTGGGGGACGAGTGCATGCCCATCTTGCGCAGTGGCCGGGTCTGTTCCAGACCCTTCATGCCCTTGTCGAGAACGAAGTTCAGGATCGTGCGATCGCGTTGATCGACGCCGTCTTCTTCCAGCTTGCAGATGAAAACGATCGTGTCGGCATAGGGTCCGTTAGTGATGAAGGTCTTGCTTCCGTTGAGCACGAATTCGTCGCCTTCGCGGCGAGCCGTTGCCTTCATTCCGCCAAAAGCATCCGATCCGGACCCGGGCTCCGTGATCGCCCAGGCACCGATCTTCTCTAGCGTGAGCAGATCCTTTCCCCAGCGCTCCTTCTGCTCGATCGTGCCCTTGGAATTGACCGCCGCCGCGGTGAGGCCGGTCGAAACACCGAGCGCAGTGACCATGCCCGGACAGAAACGGCAGAGTTCGATGATCGGGATGATCGACATCGCGGCCTGATCCGCACGCGCGCTGTCATCGGGCGTGTCTTTCGATTTCCGCGGCGCTTTGCCCTGCTTCTCCCTCTCGATCTGCTTGTCGAAGCGAGCTCGAGCCATCTCATCCATGCCAAAGGTGGAGTAGAGCTTGCGCAGAATGTCGTAGGGCGGCAGATCGCCGTGCTCGAGTTCCTCGAGATTGGGTGCGATTTCGTCCTCGACAAAGCGACGGACGGTATCGCGGATCATCAGATGCTGTTCACTCCACTCGATCACGGCGGGCCTCCTTCGGGGCTCGGACTCGTGGGTCCGAAAGCGGCCGTCATGTTACGCCGAGCCCGGATGCCGCGCCAGCGCCGGACATATTGCCACACCGGCTTCTAGGGAACCTCTGCACAGGGAGGCTGCGGCTGTGAAGCGCGATGCATCCACCTGCGCTGCGTCGCGCGACCCTCTGCAGATCTACGGATCTGCGATCGGATCACGCTTCTTGCTCAGGCGGCGACTCTCGCTTCTCGCTCGAATCCTCCCTGTGCAGAGATTCCCTAGCCGGAGTAGTATCGAGTAATGACACAGTATAGAGTCATCGCGGAGAATCCGCCCAGAGCGATCGGCAAACCCGCTCGCACTCGGACGGCCGTCAGACGAGCGTCGACCAGAGTCCGAAACCTCGCTGCGGCCAACGGCAGGAAGACCAGCGGACTCAAAGGAATGAAGTATCGACCCTGGATCCCGCGAATTTCAGCCGCGCCAGGCGGATTGGAGAACACATAGGCTCCGAGGGCGACGATCGAGATACCCATGACCGCGACCGCCAGAGAGACGACGCGAAGACGAAGCTTCAGAGGCCGGCTCGCGTCGCCATCCCAGAGCGCGATACCGAGGGAAAACGCCGCGAAGAGCCAGATCGCGAAGCGAGGCAGCTCTGTGTCGAGCCAGCCCAGGTAGCGCCCGAAACTGAGTTCGATGTATTGCGGACCGTAATCCCGGACTTCGGCGAAGAGCAGACCGAGAAGTTCAAACGGATGAGCCCAGATCCAGGCAATCTGTGCTCCCGGATCCACCCCGGCGACCCAACTCTCCGGCAGAGTCGAACTGCGCGAGGCCAGAGCCCACGAACCGACGCCGAATGCACCGATCGCCAGGACGATTGCCAATACGCCAAACTGACGAGTCCGCGATCCGAAACAGCGGCTCTCCATTCCGATGATCAGCAAGACCACAACCAGGTACACCTGTTTACCGAGCGAGAGCAACAATCCGAGTGCGATCCACGTAAACAGCTCAGAGCGAGTCATCCCATCGTCTGAGCTGGCGCGCGCGAACAAGCAGGCGATCAAAGCGAATGCACTGGTATTCGTCAGCGCATCCGGCGAAACGCTACCCAACTGGAACGCGGCCATCGGAGAAAAGGCGAGCCAGGCCAGGACCCATTTCGCATTCGGCGCGCGCTTGAGCGCAAACCAGATCAACATCAATGCGACCGCCAGGTTCGCAAGGCGGGCGCCGTACAGAAGCGGAAGAGGCCCTAGACCGAGAGTGCGCGCAATGGCGATGCCGAGCGCCTGCGGTGCGTACGCGACGGGCGAATAGGCGACGGTCGCATCGAAACGCACGAAACGCCGAACGGATGCGTCCAACGGCCAACCGAGAGCTCGCATAAGCGAACTCGACTCGATCTTCGCATCCGGCCGATTGCGCATCTGCAAAAAACCCGCGCTCGCTCCGGGCAGACTTGCGGGCAGCTCACCGCCGACTTCGTCTCCTCGGGAATACGGAACCCAGATCCCTTCTGAGATCTGGTACGCGCGGTAGAAATGAACGTGTTCATCGGGCACGCCGAACGGCGGCGTGACGAAGCCGAGCGAGAGCGCGAGCAACGCTCCGACGATGAACAGGCCACGGGGAAAGGCCGGATCGGGTTCAGCTGAAGCCGGGCTATTCACGGACGTCAGTGGCAGCGAACATTCAGACTCCATCTGATCGCGCCTTTCGAGTCTATGCCTTTCCGACCCGCGACGCCGAGTGATCTCAATCTCCTCCGGATTCGCTCAAAGCGGCGCGATAGTCGGTATAGCCCCCGTCGAAGGGCAGTAACTCGCCGTCGCGGATTTCGATGACGCGGTCGACGCAACGATCCAGGAAGTAGCGATCGTGGGAAACAACCAGCAGAGCGCCGTTGAAATCATCGAGCACGGCTTCGAGGACCTCAGCGGAAGGAAGATCGAGGTGATTGGTCGGCTCGTCGAGCAAGAGCACATTCGGTTTCTGCAGCATCAGGCGCGCTAATTGAAGCCGGCTGCGTTCTCCCCCCGACATCCGATCGATCGGCTGCCTGATCTGGTCGTAGCGGAAGGCGAAACGCATCAGAAAGCCAACGGCCTCGTCTTCAGTCACCGGTGAAGAGTCGCGAACGAGTTCCAGAGCGCTGCGCGACGACCAGCGATCCAGCGTCTCATGCTCCTGTGCGTAGTAACCCAGTCGGGAACTGGGCCCGATTGCGATGCGTCCTTCCAGTGGTGAAAGCTGACCTGTGATCAGCTTCAGCAACACTGACTTGCCCGAGCCGTTCGCGCCCACCAGCCCCACGCGCTCGCCGTGTTCGAGCGAGAGTTCCAGATCGACGAAGAGCAGTTTCTGGGGAAAGCCCATGCTGAGCCCGTGGGTACGGATGGCCATACGGCTACCTCGCCCGCCTTCGAGCGCGAGCCCCATGAGCGGCGAATCGCGCGGCCGCTCCAGCTCGTCCATGCGCGCGATCTTCTTGCGGCGGCTTCGCGCCTGTTTGATATGGCGCTCGTTCACGACGATGCTCGCCCAGAGTTCGAAGCGCTGGATCTGCGCTTCGAGGCGCGCGATCTCTTTCTGCTGGAGGGCGAACTCGCGAGCCTGACGGGCTCGCCTGAGTTCGCGCTCGGCGGAGTACACACTGTAGTTTCCCTTGTACAGGCTCAGTGCACCGTCGGTCAGTTCGGCAATCCCATCGGCGAGAGAATCAAGCAGGTAGCGATCGTGAGAGATCAGGACGACAGTGCCGGGGAACCCGCTGACGAATCGTTCCAGATATTCCTTTGACAGGAGATCGAGGTGGTTGTCCGGTTCGTCCAGAAGGAGCACGTCGGGGCCGTCCAACGCAACACGCGCCAGCGCAGCGAGCTTCTTCTGCCCGCCCGAGAAGCTGTCGATTCGCGCCTCGAATTCACTTTCAGAGAAGCCCAGATCGCGCAAGACCGAACGGACTCGACCCGCATGCGACAACCCACCCAGAGTCTCGAAGCGCTCGAGGGCCCGCTCCTGATGCTCCAGCACGCGCGTGAGCAGAGCTTCGTCCCCCGTAACCGCAGGATCCGCGAGTCGCGCTTCGATGCGCTCGAGTTCGATTTCGAGTTCGCCCAACTCGGGAGGAAGCACGGAAGCGACTTCGAGCAGTGTCTGATCCTCAGGCAGGTCGACGTCCTGAGCGACATAGCCGATTCGCAGATTGCGCGAGCGCTCGATGCGACCGCCGTCGAGCGAATCGATTCGGGCGATCGCGCGCACCAGGCTCGACTTTCCGCTGCCGTCGGGACCGACCAGGCCATAACACCGTCCGGCGGGCAGCGACCAGTTCAAGTCCGTGAAGAGCGTTCGCCCTCCCCGGTTCAATGTGACGTTGACGAGATTGAGTATCGACATGAAAACCTCTGTTGAGGCCGCCGGTCTTCGTCAGTTCCGCCATAATTGCAAACGGCCCGCCAGGTGAAGACCCGGCCGGCCGCCATTCCGTTCTATTTGCGCGCTCAGCGAATCAGCGCTTCTTGCCTCCGGGTGAACTCGGGACGCACGTGTCCCCATCGAAGGCCTGATCGGGCGCGAGGCGGCCACCGAGGATTCCTCGTGCCCGCCTTCTGATTCTCCTGGCTCGCATACCCAAACCTTAGTAAAGACAATATTTCCAGCCAGTCATGAAGCGACGGCTGGAATTTCATCCCCTCCTCCGGCCGCTATGAAACGCGGGCTTCAGCGGGTAGCCGGGTCCGGCCGGTGTGTTCGGTATTGCTGGTGCACCCATTGGGCTCCCGGATGGTCCTTCCAGCGTGCAACGAAGGCGGAGATTTCCGCGGGTACGGGTTCCCGCTTGGCCATGTCTGGATGCGGCGCGAGGATCGCTGGAGCCAGAAGTGAAGCCGCGGTGAGATCTGCGATGCTGAAGCGATCGCCGACCAGGTAGCCCGTCTGTGCCGATTCCGCCGCGACGAAGTCGAAGCCTCGTGTCGTACCCGCGAACGCCGCGTCGACTGCGGCCGGCCCGGTGACGCCGTTTGCCTTGGCGATCACCGGTTTTACCAGCGGAAGCATGGCCCGATAGATGGTGCGCTTCAACGCACCGTGGGGGTATGCAAACGTCGCGTGTAGATAGCCCAGATCCTCGAGTAACACAGAAAACACAGCGCAGCGCACCTGCGGACCGATCTCGCTATCGAACCAGCGCTGGATCTCGAGTGCGCGCTCTCGCAGGACGGGGTCTTCTGGATACAGAGCGGGTTCGGGTTTGAACCTTTCCAGTTCAGCGATGATCTGTGCGGAACCCGCAATCACCTTGGAATTCAGATCCAGGACCGGAGTTGCGGTCTGGCCACTGAGTCTGCGGATCGCCAGGGCGTGTGGTCCGGGCAGATGCGGAATTCGCTTGTGCTCGATGCCCTTGAAATCGAGCGCCCAGCGGGCCTTTTCGTTGAAATGGGAACTCGGAAACTGATGCAATTCAACGTCGCTCATCAACTCGGCCTTTCATTGCAGACGAGGGATCGAATCCATCCTATCTTATCCAACCCTGCGCCGAAAACCGCTCGGATCGAAACTCTGCAGAACTGCTCTATTGTTCACGGATCTGCGAAACCGCCTGGCAAACCTGGAAGATCCATGATCAGCTTGGAAGAGTTCATCGAGCGCCTCGTCCGCCTCGGCGCCGATCGCGGCCCGCGCGGACTTCCGCGTAGACGCCGAGATCGACAGATTCTGATGAAGAGCTTCTTGTTGACCCTCGACAGTGGCCGCAGCTATTCGGAGGCAGAGATCAACGAGTTGATCCGTGCGTGGAATGCCGAGGTCACACCGGCGATCGAGACAGACCACGTGACCGTACGGCGCATGCTGATCGACTACGGACAACTCGAACGCACCGCCGATGGCCGCGCCTATCGCGTCGGATTTCCGCCCGGCCCCATGGCTTTCGACCTGGAAATCGACGACGTCGACGTGCGCGCGACGGTCGCGGCCTACCTCGCTCGTCCGCGCCCCACCCGTCCGCCTGGAAACGACTGAAAATGCGTTTCAGGACTCGCCCGCTCAGTCAGGCGCCCCTGCGTGGCGTCCTGCGCGCCGACCGAAAAAGGTCGATTCTCCTATACAGGTGCCACTCGAATAGCCCTTGCCGTCCTGGGCGATGTTCGAAGCACAAGCTCCGATGGCGTACAAGCCGGGAATGACCTTGTCCTGTGGGTCCAGGACTTCGCCATCGATCGAGCACTTCAAGCCACCGAGCGCGAAACCGACGAAATGCGCCGAACCCAGGGAAAGATCCAGGGCCGCGTAAGGAGGCGTGGCGAGGGGGACGAGCCACTTCGCGGCCTTGTGATATTCGGGGTCCTCTCCCGATTTCGCGTGCTGGTTGTAGTCCGCAATCGTCTTCTGCAGCGCACCTTCGGGCATCTTCAGATCTCGTTCCATGTCCTCGATCGTATCCCAGGCGTCGATCAGTTCCTGCCAACCGTACGCGGGCCGTTCGAAGAAGGATTCGTCGGCGATCAGGTACGCCTTGCCATCGGGTTGCTCGAGGCACATGGCACTCGAACGGGCGTGGTAGCAGTCTTCGTCAATGAATCGCTTGCCGTGTTTGTTCACCAGAATACCTTTGAGTAGGCATTCGGGTGGATAGAACGGGGAGGTAATCAGCGCACCATCCATATGCTGTGTCACGCCACCGGCCATCACACCAAGTTTGTGCCCGACACCGAAATCAAAAGTCGAGCCCTGCTTCTCGATGCGGTCATCTGCGAGGCGCGGACAGTTGGCCGCGAGCATTTCCGGATCGAGAGTATAGTGGCCGGTTGCCAGGATCACGGCCTTGCGCGCCCGCACGGTCCTGAGTTCGTCATACTTGCGATAGCGCACACCGACGATCTCGCCCGATGAGGCGCGAACAAGAGCTTCGACTCCCGCGTCGCATTCGAGCCTCACGCCCAGTCGTTCGGCACAAGGGATCAGACGATCCATGAGTTCCGCGCCGCCCGCTTCCCCTTCCTTCGCCACCTTGTGTCCACGCGGTGCCGGGATGGCCTTTTCGCGAAACGGCCAGGCTTCTTCGTTTCCCGACCAGATCAGACATTCGTCGGTCATCTGCACGACGTCTTTCGCGGGGTACATCGTGTCCTTGAACGGTACACCTCGTGCGACCAGCCAATCGAAGTGCTCGACACTCTGTTCGCAGTAGACGCGGATCTTGTCCATGTCGGGTTCAGGCGTCACGGCTTCGAGATACTTGATCATCTCCTCGACGTCGTCTTTCACGCCCACGGCCTTCTGGACCCGAGTCCCGCCTCCGAGGTAGAAGTGCCCCGCGGCCGACATGGTCAGCCCGCCGCCAGCGCTGGCGCGCTCCAGGACCAGGACGTCCGCTCCCGCTTCGCGGGCCTCGATGGCGGCACAGGTTCCGGAGGCTCCCAGCCCCACCACCAGGACATCCGCTTCATCGGAAAAACTGTCGACATCCGCCGCGTCGACGATCGAGTACTCTTGCTGCGCCATCAGGATCCTCCGAAAGGCATTGTCGGCGCTTCGCACTGGAATCACAATTCGATTTTCAGTGCGGTCCTATGCCTCCGGAGAAAGCGGTTCGCGTTCGGGCCTGCTGCGGATTCTGATCAGGCGCTGCGGCGGGTTTCGCTGAGCTGGGCCGCGAGATCCGCATCGAACACATCGTCGATGCAGCACATCAGGCGAGCGTAGAGCCGGATGCGACAACCCTCGAGTGCAGCAAAGCCCAGCAGCGCGAGGATGGTCGAACTCAGAGCTACCGAGAGCGCTCCGATTTGCAAGGTGTTGTTCGACAGCTGAAGCGACACGAAGAGCACCATCATGCCGAGAGTCGTTCCGATGAACCCGATTGGCGGCAGGATATTGGAGTACATGGAAAGGGGCCGGGCATAGCTCATGTCGTAGTCGTTCAGAACGAACTGTCGAGTCGCATCGCGAACGAAGTCCGGGGACTGTTCAGGGTGCTCGGAAAACGAGCGCGTCAAGACGCTCATCATGCGCTGAGAGAGCGGTGCGATACCCGAGCTGTTGGCTTCTTCGAACATCTCTGCAGTCTGCAGGCGACGCGTGGCAGCGCGACCGCGCAGAAAGATCCGAAATCCTCGATAGAACGGCAATCCGGCGCCGGCCAGAGAAACCAGGCTGATCGCCGCGGCCAACGTCAGTTCGAGCGGCAAGGTCGAGAAGATCGGATCCATTAGAGAATCTCCCTTTTGTATTCGAGATCTTCGAGAGCGTTTTGCACGGTGCTCTGCTCGCCAATCGGATATTCGACGAGCATGCTCTTGGACGAGGCAAAGCGGTTGTGAATACGCCTGGCGATCTTGGCCAGCCGGCGAGCATCGCGCAGTTCGTAGAGGACCTCCGCCTGGGCGAACAAGAGGTTCGCCTCGAGGAGCTGGAGTTCCGCGTGCCATTCGCCTGTGTCCGAAATCAACGGCTCGATCTGTTGCTCGAAATACGGATGCACGAAACCTTCGAGCGACGCGATGCCTTCCAGATCACGATGCCGTCGCAGGCTTTCAGCCGTGGCCTTGACACTTTTCAAGTCGCGATGCAAACGCCTCAGGGTCTCCTTGCGTTGCAGGAGTGCCTCACCGGAAACCTGCTGATCGGGCTCGACGCCCACAGGTTGCTTCTTGAAATAGTCATTGCCCGACCAACGCGTTGCACATGCACTCATGCTGATGACGCAACCAATGGCGAGAATGATCGATAGAGAGCGTTTCACGACTGCTCCTCCCGGAGAGCTAGGTTCTCGAAATAGAGTTGACGCAGGAGCGTATGGGCGGGGTGATCCCGTCGGGCGGCGAGTTCACGCGTGGCACTTGCAGAGTCGAGTGCCTTCTGAAACAAAGGCAGCGCGCGCGAACGCAGCTCGATCTGCTGTGTGAGCTTGTCCTGACGGGTCTGTAGCTGTTCGATCCGCTTTGCGAGTTCGAGAATCCGATTCGAGGAAATCTCTGTGGTCCCCGGATTTGCGGAAACGACCGGGAGTTCCTCTTCCTGCGCCGGGACCGCGAGCCCCTCGGCTCGAGCCATGTCGAGTTCTTCGCGCTCCCAGGCGAGTGTCTCGACTTCGAGCTGTAGGCTGTCGCGCTGACTGACGAGCCCGGTGAGCTCTTCTTCCAGCAAAGCGACTCCGTCGGGCTGCGCGAAACCCAGATACATGATCGCCAGATCGTCCGATAGAGCGCGGCGAATCGCACCAAAGGAACTGCCGAGTTCCCGATTCTGTTCGATCCAGGTGTTGAGATGACGCGAGCGCTCGACGCGGTCGGCGACGCTCTGTGTTTCACTCAGGAAGTCGCGTTCGCGTCCCTGCTGTTCGAAGGAGTGCGCCACCCGCGCCCACAGCCCGCGGTCAAACGGGAAGATCTCGAGTGCACTGCGGTACTGCTGGCTCGCATGCTCGATCTGCTTGGTCGACGGATTGCCGGCGCGATAGCTCAAGGCCGCATCGCCCACGCCTCTCGCGGCGACATAGGCGGCGAAATACGCTGAAGTGGGAACGCCTTCGTGATCTCCAGGGCGCGCGTGTTGCTCGAAGAAGTTCAAGTAGCGCCCGAAGTGTGCAGATGCATCACTGACCGCCTCGTTTCCGCCCACGCCCGGACGCGAACCCTGCGAGAGATAGAACTCGGCGACGTTGAAGCTCGCTTCCTGGATCTCTTCCCAGAGCCGATGCATCGCACTTACGTACGCCGCGCGACCCATGTTGCGGTATCCGTGGTTCTTCCAGCCGCCCTCGAGACCCTCTTCCATCTGTTCATAGAGCGCCATCGCCTGCTGGATGCTGAAAGGAACCTCGATCTCGGCAATGCTGTTCATTCGCTGCTTGGCGGCGTGGAGCTCACCGAGCTGGCGCAAGGCGCGTGTGTACACAGCACAGCGTCCCTGGATCGTATTTGCGCGATGCAGAGCGTCGCGATAGGCGCCCGTGCTGATCCGGATCGCCTCGCGCGTGCTCTCCGACAGATCCTCGCTGGCCAGGAGATTTCGCGCCTTCTCGTGCTTCCGATTGGCTTCGAAAAGCGCCAGCGTGAACGTCAGGCTCTCTCCGTCCGATTCCGGACCGGTCAAGCGCCGGACGATATGGTCCAGATATTCGGCCGCCGATGCCTCGATCGGCACCTCCTTCGGGTGCTCACCCACCCGACCGTCATCCAGCATCCTCACGATCGCACCGAGTGCGTCGAGGCCGCGATCGATTCCAGCCTCCTGGCTGCGAATCAAGATGATGCGAGCCAGGTTCTCGTACAGGAAGGGCAACGCCGACATGAAACCCGCGCTCGAACTCTCTCGTAGGGCGAGGTCTTCGTAGGTGGCGTACGACACTTCGAGTTCGGCCACCACATTGCGCCAGATATCGAAGATCTGCGCGGAAAACTCGGCTGCGTTTCCGTGATGCAATGCGTGGTGCGCCAGAATGTAGTGGAACCACCATCGGTTCTCGCTTCTTTCGAGCCGGTTCTCCAACTCTCGCACGCTCGCGACGGCCGCTTCGATCTCATCTCCATTGCCACTTGCGATGAACAAGAGCAGATGCGCGACCGCGCGGCGACGTTGGTCATCTTCGCCAAGCGTTCGAGGCAAGAACCCATCGCCGTCGAGATTCTCGGCAGCGAAGTCACTCAGGCTCACTCCCGCCTCGGCGGCATACTCTTCCAGACGCGCTCGCAAAGCCTGCGGCTCCGCCGAGACGTAGACGTACGCAAAATCCAGGTAACCCGACCAGGCGGTTTCCGTTTCATTCGCGCTCCCGGTCGCGTTCGCGAAACCCGCGAACGACAGCGCGAGGGTCATCGATAGGATCAACGTCGATCTCATGGTCAATCTGCCTCCGTCCCGCCTTCGAGACAACTCAGTGCGAGCCTCAACTCTCCACAACGATCCAACTCCGGCCGATCCGGGCTCCGGCTCACCCACAACAAGAAGCCGTTCACATTTCGCATCTGGAGAAAGCGATACACACCCATCACGGAGCGGCAGCTTTCGCGCACATCAACGGCGAAAATCAGGTCCTGCTTTAGGGAATCCTCTTCGGCGTCCGTCTCGCAAGCGGCCAGCGAAGCCAGCGGCACACCGGAAATTCCATTGTCCTGTGCCTTCGCGGAGGCCTCGAAGGGAGCCAGCGCGGGTCGCGCTGGAAGCGAGGGACGGCGATGTCCAGAGACGTGATCCGATGGAACGGCCCGCGACACGACAGGAGCGCTGGGCAGCGCGAGGCGAGGTGCCGCCGCCGCCACATCCGGTACCGCGACTCGCTTGCCGACAGAGATCGGCGCGCGGGCGTAGACCAGCGGCGCATTGCGGGAACTCGGTAGAGGTTCGATATCCGGCCGCGGGCTTCGTGCTGCGACCGGAGCCAGCGCATCGATGCTCACCTGCGGACTTCGACGTGGTTTGGCGACGGGTTCCGGCTCACTTTTCTGGGCCAGTTCCGTCACCAGGGGCCGCGCCAGAGGCACAGGATCTGGCTCGACTGGATCCGGCTCAACTAGCAGCGGTGGCGGCTCGGGCTTGATGAGTTGAATCACAAGCGGCTCGAAGACCTCGGGCGACGGTCGGCTGAACGACCACAGGAACGGAGTCGATAGGATCACGAGGATCAGACAACAGACAGCCACGTTTCGAGACGCGTGGAACAGGAAAACGCGGATACCCAGATCCCGTGCCTCCTGCAGCGTGAGCCGCCACGCATCCAGGAAGGAGTAATCCTGGCTGTTGCAATGAGACGGTACCGACAGGCGAATGCGTCCAGCCCCGTACCCGTAGTTGCGGCGAATCAGGTCGTCGTTCATTCCGCGCCCGCGGCAACCGACACCAGAGCCGGACGACCGCTCGGCCAGAGAGCTTCGAGCAATCCGACTGCCTCAAGCAGATCGGCACTGCGAGAGTCTTCGTGCGGCGCAAGCAGCGGCTTTCTGGCGCCTTGGGCCCGGAGGTTTTCGAGTCTGGATTCCAGCTCGTCACCCGCAAAGCGTTCGATCTCGTGGTTCAGTCTGTCCGAAGCCGCCAGATCCGCGGCTGCCAGTTCAAAGGGAGTCCGTCCACCCGCTGCTCTCGGATGCACACGCAACTGCCAGCGATCCCGAACGTGTTCAGGGTTTGCGAGCGGTGCAGATGCGCTCACCTCCGGAACCTCGAGTTCGCCCAGGTCCAGTGCGTCGCCAAAGTCCACATCCATCAGACTGAGTGCAATCACCAGCAGAAACGCGAGGTCGACAAAGGAGTAGAGCCAGGAAGGTGCGCCTGAATGATCCCGTTGCATGCGCTCCTGAACGGTTTTTTTCCCACCGGCTTTAGACGGTGGAATTCCCCCGGCGAGAGAGACACTTCCTGTCCGACTACGTCCGAGACAGACGGGCTCCGCCCGGGCTGGAAAGTCGCAGGTAGGCAAGGCTTGCCGGTCGCTCTTATCAACGCCGTCACGACCTTCCCTTCCGGACCCGACTCCCTGCCCGCGTTCCAGGCAGGTGTTGCCCAGGAATTCAGCACGGGACGACTCCCCGGGCCCGGCCGCGGCCGCATGGCGTCTCCTACGCGGGCACGCGACTTGCTCTTCAACCCGGTGGATTCGAGCAGCCCCTTTTCGGGAATCGGACCCGGAATCCTTGGCGAACCCCCGGGGCAGCTCATCCGGAAGGTCAGCACATATCCGCGTCGATCTTCGAAACCCCGATTTCAAGCCAGCAGATTTCGAGCCACGAATGGAGGAATGAGCATGAGCGGAAGCAGCGCCCGACAAAACGCGATCGAAGCAGTCACCCATTACCAGCCAATCTCCGAAGCCCTGTCGTTTTCGGATGTGTCCGCGAGCGATCTGTTCGGATCCAACGTCTTCAGTCGAAGCGTGATGAAGAACCGCCTGCCCAAATCCATTTTCGACTCACTCGTCGAAACGATCGACTCTGGAACCCAGCTCGACTCTTCCAGCGCCGATGTCGTCGCTGCGGCTTTGAAAGACTGGGCGATCGAGAAGGGCGCGACCCACTACGCACACGTTTTCTACCCTCTGACCGGATCGACTGCTGAAAAGCACGACTGTTTCCTGACCCCGGATGAATCCGGCGGCGCGATTGCGGAATTCGCGGGAAAGACCCTGATTCAGGGCGAACCCGACGCATCGAGCTTTCCGAACGGCGGCGTTCGTTCCACGTTCGAGGCCCGCGGTTACACCGCCTGGGACGTAACGAGCCCGGCGTACATCCTCGAGAATCCCAACGGGACGACCCTGTGCATTCCCACCGCATTCGTCTCGTGGACCGGTGAGGCGCTCGACAAGAAGACCCCCCTGCTCCGCTCGATGCAGGCGCTCGACCGCCAGGCGCGGCGCATCCTCGAACTATTTGGCCACAAGGAGATCGGCAAGATCACTTCGTTCGCAGGTGCGGAGCAGGAGTATTTCCTGATCGATCGCAACTTCTTCTTCTCGCGACCCGATCTGATCGCCGCGGGCCGAACTCTCTTCGGCGCCGCATCTCCCAAAGGCCAGGAATTCGACGACCACTATTTTGGTGCGATCCCATCCCGTGTACTCGCGTTCATGTTCGAGTGTGAGCGCGAGTTGATCAAGCTGGGAATTCCCATCAAGACACGCCACAACGAGGTCGCACCCGGCCAGTACGAAATTGCACCCGTGTTCGAGGCCGCGAACCTCGCAACAGACCACCAGCAGATGATCATGGTTACCATGAGGCGCGTCGCCGAGCAGTACGGTATGACCTGCCTGCTTCACGAGAAACCTTTTGCGGGGATCAACGGTTCGGGCAAGCACGTGAACATGTCGATCGGCAATGCGACGCAGGGCAACCTGCTCGATCCCGGCGACACGCCGCATGCGAACGCTCAGTTCCTGGTGTTCTGCGCCGCGGTCATCCGAGCCGTACATCTTCACGGCGACCTGCTTCGAGCAGTCGTCGCATCTGCGGGAAACGACCACCGCCTGGGCGCCAATGAAGCGCCGCCTGCGATCATCTCGATCTTTCTGGGTGACCAGCTCACCAAGATCTTCGAGCAGATCGGAGTCGCAGGTTCAGCAACTGCCGATTCCCGCGAGAAGATCCTCGAAGTGGGAGTCGACACCTTGCCCGACCTTCCCAGAGATGCAGGCGATCGCAATCGCACGAGTCCGTTCGCCTTTACGGGCAACCGCTTCGAATTCCGCGCCGTTGCATCTTCGCAATCGATCGCGGGGCCCATGGTCGCCCTGAACACGATATTCGCGGAATCGCTCGACTTCATTGCGGAGCGAATCGAAGCTGCAGTCGCAGCCGATCCAGACGAATTCAACGCGGCCGTCCAGCAGGTGCTGATGGAGATCGTTCGCGATCACGGTGCCGTCATCTTCAATGGCGACGGCTACTCCGAAGCCTGGCACACGGAAGCAAAGGAACGCGGTCTGCCGAACCTGAACACCAGTGTCGATGCCCTGCCCGTTCTCGAGAACGATGCTGTCGTAGCGATGTTCGAAAAATTCAACGTTCTCAGCAAGCGCGAACTGCATAGCCGACTCGAGGTCTACCTGGAGCAGTATGTACTCAGCGTTGGCGTCGAAGCGCGCACCAGCGTCGAAATGGCCCGCACCATCATCCTGCCGGCCGCCATCCGCTACCAGTTGGAACTCGCGGAAACCGCGACCCGCTTGAAAGAACTCTCAGCCAAGGCCGACACCCGGATACTGGACCGGCTGACCAATCTGGTCGGAGAGCTCCAGGATGCAATATCCGCACTCGAATCGGAAATGGAAGCTACCGAGGAGTCTACGATGGCGCAGGCGGAGCATTGCTGCGGGAAGATCCTGCCGGCGATGCTATGCGTGCGAGCGGTTGCGGATCAACTGGAAGGCATCGTTGCCGATGACCTCTGGCCGCTGGCGACCTACCAGGAGATGCTCTTCATCAAATAGGAAGGTGCCGGTCCGCCGGTCCGCTAGAAACGCCAGGTGGCCTTTGCGTAGAAGGAGCGCTCGACCTCCATTGCACCTGTGCCGCCGGATTCAGTGAAGCTATCGAGTTCCTCGACTTCGTCGTGCAGGAGGTTCTGGCCGACCAGGCTCAGTTCGAGTTGCTCCATCGGTTTCCAGCCCAGCCTCACGTCGAGACGCCATCGGCTGTCCATGTCCGTATCCGTAGTCGTAGGACTGTCGGTGCGGCCGTAATAGGAGAGCCAGGAGTCCAGTTCCAGGTCCCAGGGCAAGTCCACGTAAGACTGGATCTGGAACTTGTGCGCTGGCGCCGCATCGGTGTAGTTCTGGCGACCGGTGCGGAAGAACGTGTAGCTACCCTTCAGCCGCGCCCATCGTCGCGCCTGCCACTGGGCCGCCAGTTCTCCACCGTAGAAGTGGAGTTCTGCCGTATTGTCGAAAGAAAGCGCGGCGGGGTTCGTCGGCGACGCCGCAAAGGAACTCCCGTTCTCCAGCACGTTGTAGAAGGTCGCAAGATCGAAGGAGAGGGAAGGAATCGGCTGGGTACGATAACCGAGTTCATAGGAGAAGGTGTATTCAGAACTCTGGTTCTTCCGCCCTGCGACCGTCATCGGCAGGTATGCGGGTGGCCCGAACGGATTGGCCACCACCCCAGCAATCAGGATACTGAGTTCGCGCGCAGCCCGAGAGGGCGTGCGAACGGTGCGCGAGATCGCCCCCCAGAATTGCTGCGTTTCAGTCGGCGCCCAGAGCATTCGGAGACTGGGAGAGAATTCCCATCCGGTGTAACTATTCCACTCGGTCTTCGTGCCTAGAGTCAGCTTGAGTTCGTCCGGAATCAGAGAGACTTCATCCTGAATGAAGCCGTTGTAGACCACTTCTTCATTGCTGTTCGGAATGAAAAGCGCATTGATCGAAGTTTCGAGATCGTCGAGCATCAGACGCGCGCCCGTACCCCAGGTGATCGCGTGCGACTCACCGAGAAGGAAGTCGTTCTGAAAGTCCACGTCGTATGTGTGGCGGTCTTCTTTCAGCTTCGCGCCTTCACGAGTTCGTCGATCCCAGTAGAACTGGAACTGCGTCGAAGCCGACTCCGAGAACTTCCGGGTCCAGCGGCCCAGGACATTGCCTCCGCGGGTCGAGTTCTCGTAGTTGCCCTCGGTCTGCCCGGTATTTGTGTAGATGCTGGTAGCCGTATCGACGCGAGTGCGCAGATTGGGTTTTCCGGAATACCAGTCTCCCTGAAGGGTGACTCGATCGCGACTCGATGTGTCCCAATCCATCGCGTAGCTCATCATTCCCTGACGCCAGCCATCCCCCGCATCTCCTCGGACAGGACTATGCGATTCATCTCTGGTCAGAAAGTTCCCCGAGACACGCATCTGCGCGTCCCCGACTTTCCGATGGACGCGCAAGCTGGTCGTCATCCGGTCTTCGTTTCCTGCGGCGTAGCTGACGAAATTGGAATCGGAGACGCTCGCGCTCTTGCGGATGATATTGATGACGCCGCTCACGGCATTCGCGCCCCAGACCGTTCCACCCGGACCGCGGATGACCTCGATCCGATCGATGTCTTCGAGGGTGACGCTCTGGATGTCCCAGTAGGTTCCGCCAAAGAGCGGAGTGTAGACGCTGCGACCGTCAACCATGACCAGGAGATCGTTCTTGAGCGGTCGACTCGCACCGCGAGAGGCCACACCCCAGGTACTGGACGAGAAGCGCGCCACATTGATCCCGGGAACGAGCCGGAGAAGCTCGGGTACGCTGGTCATTCCGCTGCGGCGGATGTCTTCTGCAGAAATCACATAGACCGCAGAAGCGGAATCGATCAAGCGCTGTGTCTTCTTGGAGACGGTGGTCACGGTCATGTTGACCAGATCTTCCAGCGATAGCGCCAGGACATCGACGGAGTCATCATCTGCAGCAAATGCAGTCCGAGAAAGCGATGAACCTGCAAGGGCGATCGAGATGACGAGTAGACCGAGCCAGACGGGTGACGTCCGACACGAGCCAAATTTTGTCAACTGCGACACAGCGAGCCCTCCGGCCTCAGCTAGTTCAGGAATTCAAACCTGAGTCTGTTTCGGTGGTGCTCCGCTCATCTTGAGACTTCGTGCCTCAATCAGCGATCAAGGTGGATCGTTTGGCGAAAGCTCGACCATCGTGAACACTGGTGTCGAGAGTGGCGTTCGTTGGCCTAACCTGTCTGAGCGGACTATTCCACCGCTCGAAGGATCAAGAAGACAATGCGAAGGCGCGCTGGAGGGCCTCCAGAAGCTCCTCTGAACGCATCGGAGTGCCTATCGGCGCGATCAAGTCGCGTGCGCGCTCCGGCGTGAGTTCCGGGTTTACGACGCGTATCTCGCGAACGATCTCGCTGGCTCGTTCCCGCGCGCCGTTCGTCGCGTAGTGCCAGGCCAGCGCGATGCGGACGTGGATCTCATCGGGATTCGCACCGCGCGATCGCTCCCAGATCGCCACGGCTTCTTCCCGGCGCCCCGTCAGATAACGAGTGCTCGCGAGCGTTGTCCACCACGAGGCCGGCGGCCGTGGATTGCGACGCAGCGCTTCGCGAATCAAGCTTCCGCCCTTTTTCAAATCACCTTCCGCGGCAACCAAGGACAACCCCAGAAGGAAGATGGCGGTGTTGTCTCTCGGAGCCAGTTGGACGCCCTTGCGCGCCGCTTCCAGCCCTCTCCCCGGTCGGCCGCGCGCCAGATTGAGTTGTGTCAGCAGGTACTGGGTCTCCAATTGGCGCGGATTGATCTGGAAAGCTCTCTGAGCGAGTGCTTCCGCGCGTTCCAGCGCGTCCACGTCCATGCTCCAACCCAGCGTGTACCCGTGCATGGTTGCCAGGCCGAGAAATGCGTGCGCCCTTGCGTAGTCCGGTTCGATCTCGATGGCGCGCTCGAACCAGCGCGCTGCATCCTCGTGCCCCGCATGCCTGAAGCGAAGAAAGCTGGCAAATCCGCGCGTGAAGGCATCGTAGGCACTGACCTCATTGGGGCGCGTGCTGCGCATGCGCCGAATCTCCGCCTCCTGCAACTCGACGCTCAGAGCGGCGAGGATCTCTTCTGAGATCTCACTCTGAAGGGCGAAAAGACCCGCGATCTTTCGATCGTAACGGGCGCTCCAGACGTGAAACCCCGTGCCCGCATCGATCAACTGTGCGGTGATGCGAACGGTATCTTCAGCTTTGCGCACACTGCCTTCGAGCACATAGCGCACGCCCATCTCGCGACCGACCTGCACGACGTCGATGGGTTTGCCCTTGTAGGTGAACGCCGAGTTGCGCGCGATTACGAACAGGCGCGGGATCTGTGACAGGTCCGTCGTGAGATCCTCGGTAATCCCGTCACTGAAGTACTCCTGCTCGGGATCATCACTGAGATTGTCGAATGGCAGGACGATGATCGAGGGCTCGGACGGAAGAGCCGGATTGGAAGGGGGCGCGAGTGCTGCGAACTCCAGCGCAGGCGAGACACCGCGATAGACCCAGGTCAGAAGCAGTCCGACCACAAGGAACACACCGGCGGCCACCCACAGGAAACGCCTCGTACCCGCTCGAGGTCTCGACCCCTCCCCCTCGATCGCTCCCACGGCGAATGCGTGAACCGGCTCCGGGATGTTCTTCAAGTCTCGCGGTCCGAGATCGGTGAACTCCAGATCCAGCTTGTTTCGCACCTGATCTCGAATCGCCGACGAGACACAGATCCCATCGGGTTCCGCTAGCGCCTCCAGGCGCGCGGCGATGTTCACGCCTTCACCGAAGATGCGCTCACCTTCGGAACGCAGATCTCCCAGGTGGGCGCCGATGCGGAAGCGCATCCGGCGTGCTTCGGGCAGGACTTCGTTCAGTTCTGCGGTGTTGGCCTGGATTTCGAGCGCGCAGCGCAGGGCATCGATCGCAGAGGGAAACTCCGCCAGGAAGTTGTCGCCGGTGAAATCGACCAAACGCCCGCGGTGATCGGGGATGAGCTGAGAAACCAGATCGCGGCGCGAGCGCAGCGTATTCACGGTTGCGTCTTCATCGTCGGCCATCAGCCGGCTATAGCCGACGATATCCGCCGAGAGGACCGCCGCCAGACGCCGTTCGATCGTTTCGCTACTCACGGCCCCCCGCTGCGAATTTCGAAAACGGGTTCCCGCGCACTACACCCCGACGACGAAACTACAACTCGTGGTGCCACTCCCGCCGATGTTCAGGGTCTGGAAGTTCTTGGCTCCCTCTACCTGGTAGGCGCCGGCCTGACCGGTCACCTGCAGATAGGCATCGAGCAACTGACGAGTCCCGGTTGCGCCCACGGGGTGGCCCGCGCCAATCAGTCCGCCGCTGGGATTGATCGGATGCTTGCCGTCGATCTCCAGCCAGCCCGCTTCGATCGCCTTCCAGCTTTCACCGGGCTTGGTGATGCCGAAGTGATCGATCGCCATGTACTCCGAAGTCGTGAAGCAATCGTGCGTCTCGATGCCATCGATGCCATTCACATCCGCAATACCGGCGCGCTCCATGGCCGAAACCACGGTGCTGCGCACATGCGGCAGAACGAATTCGTTGCCCCGACTCTCGGCGACCTTGTCGCTGAAACGCAGGCGCGCTGTGTTGTGGCCCCAGCCCTTGATGCGTGGGATCTGGGAGAGCTTCAGACCCCGACCCTTGGCGTAGCGCTCGGCGTATTCGCGAGAGGCCAGGAAGACGCAAACCGCGCCGTCGGTGACCTGTGAGCAATCCGCGATGCGGATGCGACCGCCAACCGCCGCGTTGTCGTCAGTTCGACACAGCGCGTGCTCCTTGTTCATGTACCAGGTGCGCGTCTGGGCGTTCGGATTCAGCTTGGCGTTCGCGTAGTTGATCTTGGACAGCTCCGCCAGATGCTCGTCCTTGAGTCCGTAGCGCGCGTCGTATTCGTCGCCGAGGCGGCCGAAGAGCTTCGGGAACGGAAACTCGATGCCGTCGGCTTCTTCTGCGTACCAGGCAGCGGTACCCAGGAAGGCCCCTCCCTCGGAGGCCGAAACCGTCTTCATCTGTTCGATGCCGACAACCGCCTGCAGGTCGTAACGACCCGCCTCGATCTCGGCGGACGCAGCCAGGAGAGCGATGCTACCCGAAGCACAGGCCGCTTCGTGGCGACTGGTCGGAAGTCCGGAGAAAGCGGGATCGACTTCCGTGAAGAACGCCCCCAGATGGCCCTGCATGCAGTAGAGCTCAGCGGCGAAGTTGCCCACATGTGCGCTCTGGACTTCTTCCGGAGCGATCTCGCAACTCTGCAGCCCACCGAGCACGCTCTCGCGCATGAGCGCGGAGAAGTGCTTCTGCTCCTTGGTCCAGTTGCGCGCGAAATCCGTCTGATAGCCACCGAGTACGTAGACCTCTGGAGTCGCTGCCATTTTGGGGAATCCTCCTGAAGAAACTTGAAGGCGCGGGCTCAGCCCGCGACGAAGAACTTGCCAGTGTTGATGTGAGGAGCGTCGAAGAAACCGTCTTCCCGGCCGTTCTTGACCGCTTCGGTCAGAGCGTCGGGCACCGGCAATCCGGCCTTTTCGATCATGTTCACGGCCGCGCGTGCGCCCATGGTGTCGACCAGCACACCCGGCGGCGCCCAGTTGAAACCCGTACCCATGATCCGGTCGATGCCATCGAGGGTCTCGGTGGCTTCGCCGACCCGGTGGAAGGCGTAGCTGACATAACCCGCGATCACCTTGCGTGCGAGCTCTGCCTCGTCGCCTTCGGCGCCCAGAAAGAGCTGCATGCCCTCCCGATAACGCGCCTGCCCGTAGAGATGGGCGATGTCATCGACGTACTCCATCTTCGGTAGTTTGACGTCGGCCTCGGCCTGGTAGTTTCCCGTGGCTGGATCGAGCACCAGGCGCGTCTTGCCGTCTTTCTTGAAGAAGCCTCCACCCGTCTTGTTGCCCAGAACTCCCTGCTCCATGAGCTTGGCCATGTAGGCGGGCAGTTCGAGCGTTGCGTGAGCTTCGTCGTCGGTCTTCTCGAATACGTTGTCGACGATCGCGCGATGAATGTCCCAGCCCACCAGATCGATGGTGGCCAGCGGCGTCATCGCCCGGCCCGTGTAAGGACCGACGATCTTGTCGACCAGCAACGGACTGATCTGCTCGGCCAGTTGCGCGGCCTCGTTGAGTACCTTGAAACCGACGCGATTGCCCGCAAAGGCCGGTGTGTCGGACGTGCGGATCATCTCGCGACCCAGTCGCAAGCGCGCGAAGGCATCGATGAAGTCGACCAGGGCGGGATCTGTATCGCTTCCCGCGATCAGTTCCGTACCCACGATGACGTTGGGTGGATTGAAGAAGTGCAGTCCGAGGAAATTTCTGCGGAAGGAATCGTTTCGGCCTTCGCAGAGTTCGTTGATCGACAGTCCCGAAGTCACGGTGGCGATGATCGAGTCATCGCGGCGCACCTTTTCGACCCGGTCGAACATCTGCTTCTTGATCGCAAAGTCCTCGGTCAGAGCTTCGAAGATCAGATCGGCCTTGGAGACGGCCGCATCCAGATCGCTGTCGTAATCGCCGGTCTCCACGCGCGAGGCCACCGTGGGCGAGCGCACCTGGCTGATGGCCTCCGCGAGTCCCTCGTCCGCTTTGGCCTTGCTGCGCGCCAGAAAGGTGACGTGCGGTACGGCTTGAGTGAACAGGGCGCCGCTGCCGTAGCCCATCGTTCCGTTGGCACCCAGGATGACGACGCGCTCGATGCTTCGACTCGAGAGGAGCTTTCGCAGTTCCACCCCGCTGGGGATCTTGCTGGTAACAGACATAAATTTGCTCTCTGTCCTTCTATCCTACCGTAGATACGGCGAAAATGGGACCGGCCCCAGGGCTCGCGGAGGTGCGCCGGGGGAGTCCGTCTGAGGCGATCTTGTCAGCCTCGACGGGATTTCTCAAGGGGGGCGTGAGAAGCTTGCCGAACACCGGTATCGGCCGGAGCGAAGGATGAATCATGAAGCGCATTTTCCCCGCTCTCGTCCTCGTCGCAGCCTGCAACTGGCCCGGATCGAGCCTCGCAGAAGACTCCTGGTACCCGTCCAGATACGGCGCGGATGACACCCTGGGAGCGATCAACAATCTCTCGCCGGAAGGTGTGCTCGCTGCGGCCAAGCTGGTCAAGACCGGCAAGACCTACGCTCTGGGGGTAGAAACCGGCCGCGATACGCCCGCCTTCGGCAGCCGTTCATTCGAACTTTTCGCGGTCGCCGCCGGCGACGGATCCGGCGCTTCTTCAGGGGCGAACAAGGGAACCTTCAACGATGACTGGATGCTCACCTGGTTGGGCATCGGCACCCAGATCGACGGACTCGGCCACCTGGGAATCGATCACCGCTACTACAACGGCGTACACATCTCCGAGTTCTGGCGTCCCGACGGATTGATCAAGTTCGGCACACACGAGTTGCCACCGATCGTAACGCGGGGCGTTCTGCTCGACATCGCTGGATTCCTGGGAAAAACACGACTCGAAGCGGGCCGCGCGATCAACGTGGCCGAAATCACAGGAGCGGCGCAGAAGCAGGGCGTGGAGTTGCGCAAGGGCGACGTGGTCATCCTGAACACGGGCTGGCAGGCGCTGGCGAAGACGGATCCCGAGCGCTTTCTGGCGGGCGAACCCGGACTTGGAGAAAAGGGCGCGGAATATCTCGCTGCCAAGAACGTGGTCGCAGTCGGCGCCGACACCTGGGGCCTGGACGTGTCTCCCGGCGAGTCTGAAGAACGCGTGTTTCCCGTACACCAGATCCTGTTGGCGAAAAACGGTGTCTACATCCTCGAGAACATCCGCACCGAGCAGTTGCTCGCCGATCGCGCCTGGGAATTCCTGTTCGTACTGGGGCAACCGCGCTTTGTCGGAGCCGTGCAGATGGTGATCAATCCCGTGGCCATCCGCTGATCCCCATCGACGCACACCCTCGCGGCACCTCTCGTAAAGGCCCACTCTGTAGCGGTCGATACACCCCCCAGTGACGGAACTCGAAAGTCAGGATGCCGCTCCGATTCGCCGCGATGTGGGGCGTATCGCCGCATCCTTCGAAACGCCCACCGGCCGCAGGATTGGCTGCATTCGCAACGTGAGTCGCGAGGGACTGTTCGTGACCGCGAACCACTTACCCGCACCCGATGAAGCTGTCGTCGTCACCTTCACGGACCTCCGCGGTCGTGCCGTATGCATCTCCGGTTCCGTACGCTGGACGACCCGACAGGACGCGGGAAGACGAGCACCGGAAGCGGTGTTCGGCGGTTTCGGAGTCCTACTCGACGGCTCTGGCGAAGCGTTCTCTGGTTTCTACCGGCAGATTCTAGAGGCCTGATCGCGCCTCAACTCTCTCTCGCGCGCCCCTCACTCTTCGCCTGTCCCTGGCGGGCGCGCCTGCGGTCGCCCATGGCGCGCAATTGCTCGCGGTTGGAAGCGTCGATTCGCGCGTAGCGCGCCTTCCAGTCCTCGTCGCTGCCGAAGCGGACGGGCGCCTGGACCGTTGTACGAGGCAGTCGAGCACTCTCGAGCAGATCCAGGGCATGAGCGACCATGGACTGCTGCATCTCGCGGTCGTAGGGCACACCGCAGGGGTTTCCCAGAGGGAAGTCGCTGAACAGGAAGCGGGCCACCCCGCACTCTTCGACAATGTCGCGCGCGGAGCCCACGACTACGGTCGGAATTCCGTTCGCTTCCAGATGACGGGCGACCAGACTGACCGTCTGGTGGCAGACAGGTCAGAGCGGTACCAGAAGTGCGACGTCCGCCCCGTCTTCTCGACAGCGCTTCAGGATCTCCGGGGCATCCTGCTCGATCGTACGCCGCTGACTGTAATCGGTCGGCACGCCGTGGAAGTGTTCGGTGGCCCCGGCGATTCGCCCACGCGCAGCCGCCGCATGTAATTGCTGGATGGGAAGGAAGGACTCAACATCGTCGGTGTGCGTCGTCTCCTTGTCCCAGGCCAGATCATCGGTGAACAGCTTGTCGGGTGGCGCATCGGTCGCTCCCGACCAGACAGCCTTCGCGCCCCGCAAAACGCCATCCTGCGCCTTCTGGTTGCGAAAAGGACTGGCGGTGGTCACCAGCGTAACCCGGCATTCGGACAGCGGCCGGGTCAGCGGGGCAAAAGGCACCTCGCGATAAGTCGACCACTGGTAGGGCTGGTCGTAGCCCTGAGCGGCGTAGAACTCACGAGTTCGATCGATGTAGCTAACGAAGCTGCGATGACTGGTCTTGCGATCGGTTTCGGCCATTTCGTCCCCCGCTGGATGTGCTCGGTCAGGGTACACCTACCGGGCCTGAATCACCTATCATCGCACCCATGAAGCTCTATACCTATTCGGGGGCCCCGAACCCGCGACGCGTGCACATCTATCTGGCCGAGAAGGACATCGACGTGCCCTTTGAGCAGGTCGATATCGTGAAACGGGAAAACCGCCGGCCCGAATTCATCGAAAAGGTGAACGTGATGGGCGGGGTACCGGTACTCGAACTCGACGACGGCACTCATATCGCCGAGTCCCTGTCGATCTGCCGCTACCTCGAGGCCTTGCATCCCGACCCGACTCTTTTCGGGCTCGACCCTGTCGATCGGGCCAGAATCGACATGTGGCTGCGGCGCATCGAGTTCAATTTCATGAATCCGCTCAGCCTGGTCTGGGTCCACGGCAGCCCGATGACCGCCAAGATCGTTTCGAAACAGATCGAGGAGGTCGCGGAACAGAACCGAGAAATCGTGCGGCGCTACTTCGGCTTCCTCAATGACCAGCTGGCCACTCGTGCGTATATCGCCGGTCCCGCGTACACCATGGCCGACATCGTGGCCCTCACGACTTTCGATTTCGCAGGGCAACTGAACGGGCTCAAACCCGAGGCGTCACATTCAAACGTCGAGCGCTGGTACGAACGCGTATCGAGTCGACCGAGTGCCTCGGCCTGAAAGACAACGGGAGCTGAGCTTCCTCTGACGCGAATCTCGCTCCAGGGTTCTTCCGCAACCTGCTAGACTCGCCGGTCTCCATGACGCGTCGGATCGGTTTTCTAGTGGATTCTCCCTTGTTCCGGACTCCGACGGGTTTCCGGGCGGAAACGCCCATGCTTCACTTCCTACTCGGTTTCCGAGAGCACTTCGACGAACTGGTTTTCATCGCCCGCGTGTTCCCGGAGATCGATGCAGAGGACATGCCCTACGAAGTCCCGGAAGACGGGGTCCGCGTCGTCGCTCTCCCGCCCTACCCGCGCATCCACAATCTCTATCTTCAGCCGTGGCGTTACTGGGGATCGATCGAAAGAGCCCTGCGTGCGACGCTTCCGCAACTGGACGCCGTCTGGCTGAACTTCGGGCATCCCGTGAGTCACCGCGCGCTCGCACTGGCTTCACGCACACCGCATTTGAAGCCCTTCGCGGTTCTGCGCGGCAACTACGATCGGGATGCAGGTCTGCGAGCACCGGGACCGGCGTTTGTAAGGCGAGCTGCGAGCGCAGTCATGCTGACCCAGTTGCGCGCTTTCGCGAAACGCGCCCGCAAGATGAACGTTCCCTGCTTCACCTACGGCCAGCAACTGGTCGACCGTCTGCGCGAATTCGGACTCGAAGCCATTCCCCTGATTGATAGCGTGATCCACGAACGCGTACTCGAACAGGAAGTCAGCCCGCACCCGAACTACGCGGCCGATCTTCTGGTCGTGAGTCGCCTGGCTCCCGAGAAGGGTGTCGATGTGCTGCTGCGAGCGCTGCCGAAGATCGAGGTCGACGGGCGCCCCGCCATCTTGCGGATCGTGGGCTCGGGAGAATCAGAGGCGGAGCTACGCCAACTCGCAAGCCAACTCGGGCTTGAGCAAAGGGTGATCTTTGACGGACATGTATCTGTTGGAGAAGAGCTTTTTGCACGCTACGCAAGCGCTCGCCTACTCGTGATCCCGTCGCACACGGAGGGCGTTCCCAAGACTGCATTTGAAGCCATGGCTTTCGGACGGCCCGTGCTTGCGACCGCGGTCGGTGGCCTGCCTGAAATCCTGGGAGAAGAAGAAGACCGAGGGCGACTGATTCCGGCGGGCGACCCCGCTTTGATGGCGCACGCCGCCAACGAACTCCTGGCCGATCCCGAAAGGCTAGAGCGCATGGGTACGAGCGCGCGCTCCTTCGCCCGTGAGATCACGCTCGAACGCCAGGTATGCAAGATCGTGGCTGCGGCGCGACTGGATTCGCAAGACTGACGGCGTCGCGCCGGGTTCAGTCGGCTCGGCCAGCCTTTTCACGAGCCTCGTACCAGATCGGAGAAGTCCAGGCGCGCTCCTGAATCAACGGAGAGTAGAACGGTTCTTCCTCTTCGCGCAGGCAGCAGCCGGCGAAAACCTCACCGCGCGCACCCTGCTGCTGTTTCTCGAGCGTCTTTTCTCGCGCGCGCTCCCGGCAATCAGACGCAAAGGGATTCACGCCTGCGGCCATGCACTGATGCGTGCTCCAGCGACAGCTTTGATTCTCGAGTACACGCGCGTAGTAGAACGCAGCCTGTGCGGGATCGAAATCGGGATCGCTCCAAACAGCGCAGAGCTGATCAAAGCCTCGCCCCTCCGGTTCACACGTCTGCTCGTTCACAGCCCCGTCTCCAGTGGCACTGCCCGCCACTTCGTAGACGGTTTCGCGAGCCCTTCCAGCCGTATCCACCCAGCCTTTGATGATCTGGATGCGCTGGAGATCCGAGCCCGATCGCCCTCCCGTGCCAGCATCCTTTTGAGCGCTGACCACGAAGCGCGGAGCGCTCCCGCTCTCGGGTCGGTCGGGAAGATCAGACCCCATGGGAACGCCGAGCCGATACCCCTGCGCCACCAGATCGAAGGCACCGCAGAGGGTCGGTTCGAAATCCCAACCGCCAAAGAAGCGCACGGTGGGCCGAGTACCGCTGGTGGCGTAGGTCTCCTTGCGGCGCAGGCCCTCGAAGATCGAATCGCGCGAGTTCTCTTCCGCCCACACGACTGCGAGTCCACCGGGATTATCCTCGAGGTGATCCTGCAGATTCCGATACCCCGCGTCGCGCCGACCCAGATGACCGACGTAGTCACGCTCGTCGGTCGCACCGGGAATCGCGCTATGCGTATCCGTGCTGCCGATGAACCCCATCTTGAACGGGTTGAGACCGTTCCTCCCGAGCACAAGTCCGTCCTTGAGCGCGTTGCGCACCATGTTGCGCCGACCGTACTCGTCGAGTGACACCGGTCGGCCAACCTCGGTCTGCATCTCACCGAACAACACACCCAACGACGCCAGGTTGTCGGTCCGGTTCTGCTCGAAGGTGCAGAGTTCATCCGAAGTCGCGAGACCGCGACCTTCGAGCCGATCAAAGCGACATTCAGAGGCCGCTTTGTGTTGGATCAACTCGATCACCGGTTCGAAGAACAGCCTGTCGAGCGCTTCCTTCTCAGAGCGCGGATCTGGAAACATGAGCCCGCCCGACAGATTGGAGTTGTGAGGAATTGCGAGTACATCGCAACCATTCCCGGAATCGATGCAGCGCTCGCGCAACAGTTCCCACAAGCGCGGGAAGTTCCGCGCACCGGTGTCGTAGGCACTGACGGGTCGTGCGGTGACGTTCTCGTTTCGGAAGATGACGTTGCGGTGCAGGTTCTGGAGCCCCGGGGCATCCGTGTATTCGTAGCCGACAAACGTCGTAAACGCGCAGGCCGAGCTGCGATCGTAGTGCTCTTCGGTTGCGCGCTGGATCCGCGACCAGAACGTGTCCAGGCCTGCGTTGCAACGCTCCGGAAACCAGCGGCACACATAGGATCGCGTCTTGGGATCGGCATCTTCGGACACCCGGTCCGCCCAGTGGCTGGCCGCAAGCAGTTGGACGATAAAGATGTCGCTCCGAGTCATCATGCAGACCGGCGTCCAATAGGCGGGGGACCACGGGTTCTCTGTGCACGTGTTCATCTCGCCCAGAAACTCGGAGTGATCGGTGATCGAGGCGAAGTCGAGAGGTCGACGAAGCTGCATCCGCACGGTTGGTTCACCGTCGAGATCGGGCAGATGGATCGGATCCCCTTTCGCGTAGCGATAGGCTGCGGAAGGGTCGTTTCGCTGAGAAGAAACATAGGAGTCAAACGAGTAGCTCGAGTGGACGTGCAGGTCTCCAAACATCGGACGGCGCAGTGGTTCGTAGTGCGCGCATTCCTCGCGCTCTTCGGTGCGCTCGAAGGCTCGCTCCGCGGCGCTTACGATCGAAGCACACACTGCGAACAGGCCGATCAGCAACGGGGGAATCCGCTTGCGAATCCTCCGACTGAAAATTCTGCTTTCCAACTCGCCCTCTTCCAGCGTGTAGAAATGCGCGACGAGTCCGTCTGGGTCAGCTGCGTTTCGGCAACAACGCCTCGACGTCTGGCCAGACGGCCGCACCGTTTTTCTTGAACATGGCAACAATCGGCTCGGGCAGGAAAGCCGTTACGGCCTTCGCGTAGGAGTCTCGCGCCTGTACGCGTTCGAACCAGGAGGCGACACGGGGACGAGTCGAAGCCGAGAGCAGAGGCGTCATGGCCAGGTGGTCCAGGCGCAGGACATACGGCAGCGCGCAGGCATCGGCCAGGCCGAACTCTTCGGATGCGATCCACTCGTGCTTGGCCAGATCGACTTCCATGCGGTCGATCAGGTCGACGAAGGCCGCCAGGGCTCCCGCGAACTCCGGGGCCTTCACGCCATTTTCGACCACGCTCTTGCGGGCGGCGCGGCGCGCCGGATCGAGAATCTGCGCGTAGCTGGCTTCGCGTTCTTCCGGCGAACGCCCCATCAACATCGGTCGGGTAGCGATTCCGTAGGTCAGGACACCCGCAGCGGGATGCACTTTTTCGTCGATGCGCTTCACGAACAAGCGCATCTCGTGACGCAGCGCCGGATCGGCGGGTCGCATGGCCGGTGAGGCGAACGCATCTTCGAGATACTCGTTGATGAGCGTCGACTCGATCATCGCGCGTCCATCGTGGACCAACGTGGGTACGACGTGATTCGGATTGAGCTTCACGTAGTCCGGTGCGTGCTGACCGCCCGCCATCAGGTCCACGTCGTGGGCCTCCCAGTCCAGCCCCTTTTCTGCGAGAACGAGCCTCACCTTCTGAGAGCAGCTCGAAAGTCCGTTGTGATACAGCTCCAACATCTTCTTCCTCCGCGAGGTCCAGGTGGTTGCTGTGCCCATTCTGGCAGATCCAGGCGATCCCTGGCCAACTCCGAAATCCCCGGACGAAGCGTCGCGATCGCGCGCATCTGAGCCAGACTGGCGGGGCTTTCGCAACCCACGTAACTCTGAACCGACGCCCCCCTTTCCCTGGACGATGAGGGTGGCATTCTCCCTGAACGGTGGATCGGATTGCGCGTGTTCGAGTTCCGGTTGGGGAGACGGGTGAGCCAGGAAGGAAGCGCAGACAACGAGGCAAGCGACTCCGGATTGAAGGCGCTGGCCGTGCGCGCCTCGATCTGGTCGATCGGTGGCCTGGGTACGTCACAACTGATTCGCCTCGGCAGCAACCTGGTCCTGACACGGTTGCTCTTCCCGGAGGCGTTCGGGTTGATGGCGATCGTCTTCGTGTGGCTGGAAGGCCTGCAGAAGCTGTCCGACCTGGGCATTGGCCCGAGCGTAATCCAGAGTCGCAGAGGTGAGGATCCACATTTCCTCGACACGCTCTGGACCGCACAGGTCATGCGCGGGATCGTGTTGTGGCTGCTCGCGAGCGCCCTGGCCCAGCCCTTTGCCCACCTCTACAAGACTCCGGAACTCGCCGGCCTGCTCGCTGTCGCCTCCCTCGGTCCGCTGTTCGCTGGCCTGAACTCGACCCGTGTTTTTACGCAACACCGCAACCTGTCGCCGACCCAAATCACACTGATCGAGGTGGGCTGCCAGCTTCTGAGCGTGATCGTGATGATCACCTGGGCCGTGCAATCCCCCACGGTCTGGGCCCTGGTCGCGGGTGCACTGTCGGCGGCTGCGCTCAAGGCATTGCTCACTCACCTGGTACTTCCCGGACAGAGGAATCGCTTTCACTGGGACCCGGGTGCAGTTCGGGAGTTACTGGGTTTCGGCAAGTGGATCTTCTTCACGACCGCGACGAACTTTCTCGCCCAGCAAGGTGACCGGCTACTCCTCGCCAGTCTGGTCTCTTTTGCAACGCTGGGCATCTACAATCTGGCCTACTTCCTGGTCGATGCGCCGCTCCGTTTCGTTTCGATACTTCAACACCGAGTCCTGTTACCCGTCTTCAGCAGGGTCCACCGCGACGAACCCCGGCGGATGAGCGAGATCTACTACCGCACTCGATTCCGAATCGAGTGCCTGGTACTTCCGATGGCGTTCGTGTTCATCGCAGCCGGTCCGGAACTCATCCATCTGGGATGGGACGAGCGCTGGAGCGATGCCGGCTGGATGACGCGCATCCTGGCGCTGCGAATCCTGATCGGTGTAGCCACAGGGCCGGCCCAGTTCGGCCTGACTGCGCTTGGCCAGCCGCGCTACATGTTCTTCAGCACACTATCGCAGGCGTTCTGGATTCTCGCCCTGTCCGCGCCGGCGATGGCCGGAGGAGGCCTGGAATGGGTCGTCTGGGTGATCGGCACCTACGGAGTCCTTTCGCTCCTGGTCGTTTTCACGGGTCTTCGTCGCCACGGCGTGCTGTCCATCGCCCGCGAACTGCGCTATTTCGCCATGGCTGCAACAACCGCTGGATTGGCGATTGCGTTACACGAAAGTGGCTGGCTCGCGGCGCTGGGCCTGAACAGGTGAACGTCTGGCGCAGGTCAGCGAACGGAAATCGCTTGAGTATTCCAATCAGACGTCGAGAGCTTCGATGCGAGTACTGATGCTCTGCCCGCGCTTTCCAGTGCTCTCCGAAACCTTCGTGATCGAGCACGCCCGCGGACTCGGGGATCGACTAGTGGGAATTGCGGCGACACAGATCGATTCCGATTTGCTGGACCGATTCGAGGGCCTGCCACCTGTCGTGGAACTTGCACCTGATCCACCATCGCGTGGTTTCTGGAATGCACCGCGATTGAAGGCGCGCTGGAGAGAGCAACGTCGCGTCCCCGGATGCGAAGCCTCCTGGGCACCCGATGTGCAGGATCGTCTCCTCGAGCAGATTCGCACCTTCGAACCCGACGTGATCTTTGTGCAATTCGGCACGATCGCCTCATGGGCCTTCCCGGCAATTCGATCTTCAGGTGTTCCGTTTGTGATCCAGTTTCACGGCGTCGACGCATCCGCTGCGCTCCGCAACGACACCTACCGCGAAAGTTTGAAACACATACTCTCGGCAGCTCACGGAATTCTCGTCGTGAGCCAGGCCATGCGCCGTCGACTCTCTGAACTGGTGAAAAACGTCCACTTCGAAGTCAACGCTTGCGGTGTCAGCGTTCCCGATGAACTGCCACAACGCCACGCAGACACTCAATCATGTCGCCTGCTCGTCGTCGGTCGTATGACGGAGAAGAAACACCCCTTCGCTGCATTGAATCCGCCGTCCTTGCCAAAGCACAAACGCAGCCCCCGTTGCGACTCGACTTGATCGGCGATGGCCCGTTATTCGAAGACGTGGAGCGTATGATTGCGGAACAGGAACTCGGCCAGTGGGTATTCGCTCACGGCGCTCAGCCCCACGACAAAGTCTTGAGTTTCATGCGCGATGGAGACGTGTTCCTGCAACATTCGGTCGTCGCTTCAAACGGAGATCGCGAGGGCAGTCCAGTGGCGGTAATGGAAGCCGCTGCGGCCGCAGTGCCGGTCGTCGCTACGCGCCACGAAGGCATCAGCGATAGCGTGATCGACGGAGAAACCGGATTCCTGGTCGACGAGCACGATGTCGAAACGATGGCAGAACGCATCGCGACACTGGCCAACGATCCGGACCTGCGACTCGCCATGGGTCGCCAGGCCTGGGAACGCGCAGACACGGCATTTCGCACCGAGCAGGCGAATCAGCGCATCCTCGAGACATTGAAAGCAGCACTCGAGAAAAGCCACCAACCCTCGGGAACCAGTATCGCGAATTCGCCGCCGAGCACCTGAGAGCGAAGCTTGTGCCACTATCGCCCGCTGCAATCAGCACGCGGAGGACATCGTGATCGATCTCTACACCTCGCCCACTCCAAACGGCCACAAGGCTTCGGTAACCCTGGAAGAACTGGGAATGCCCTATGAGACCCACGCCATCGACCTGACCCGGAACCAGCAGAAAGAAGCCGCGTTTCTCGAACTCAATCCGAACGGTCGCATACCCGTAATCGTCGACCGCGACGAGGACGACTTTGCGGTTTTCGAGACCGGAGCGATCATGCTCTACCTGGCCGAAAAGGCCGGAAGACTCCTGCCGACGGACGCGAAGGGGCGAGCGCGGGTCATCCAATGGCTGATGTTCCAGATGGGTGGGATCGGCCCGATGATGGGACAGGCCAATGTCTTCTTCCGCTACTTTCCCGAGAAACTCCAACCCGTCATCGATCGCTACCAGAACGAGTCTCGGCGACTGTTCGAAGTGCTCGATTCACGCCTTGGGCAGAGTGAATGGCTTGGCGATGACTACTCGATCGCGGACATCGCGAACTGGTGCTGGGTGCGCACTTACCGCTGGTCGGGAGTTTCGATCGACGAACTGCCGAACCTGCGCCGCTGGCTCGACGCGATGAAGGAAAAGCCAGGATGCCGTAGAGGTGTCGAAGTGCCCTTCAAGCAACCCAACATGCTCAAGGACGAGAAGGCCCGAGAAGACTTCGCAAAGGGAGCCTCGAGCATCCTACAACGCTGATCCCGTATGACGGAAAGCATCACCCGTTCGGGCTATTCGCTGTAGTGCACCCTGATGCTGCGCGCGAAGGGCGCGCGATTTTCCGGGTCGATCCCCGACGCCGTTTCCGCGACCCGCCAGAGTGGCTCCCAGCAACCGTGCGCTTCGAGGATTGCCTGTGCGCGATTGCTCTCGGATGAGGGCAGGCCCTGGAAGTTTGCCCGCAACCGCTCGAGACACCACACCCGGTAGCGGGACATCGGGATGCGACGATAGGGAACTCCCTGGATCTCGGCGTCAAAACGCTTCTGCTTGCGCTTCCAGGCCTCCGCGTTCTCGCACAGATAGGGAAGATAGGCTGAGCCAATTTCGTTTAGCAGGGGTGACCAGTCCTCCGGAATTCCCGGAACGAGGGATCCCTGTGTGCCACTGGCGCGCGCATTCCAAAGCCTCGCCGTCCACTCAGAGACGGCCGGTGCTCGACGCCTCATGATCGCACTCGCCGTCGGATCCAATGCGAAGTGCCTCCACATCGAAGCGAAGAAACCGAAGTCGGCAAGGGTCGGAATCCGTCCGAGCATGAACGGGCGTCGCTCGAAGATCACTTGCAGGTGAGCGAGCGTCTTCAGGTACACGGATTCTACGTGGGCGCGTGTCTTGCGCGTAACCGCATCCCCTTTTACGTACCAGCCGAGTTGACGCCGGTAGATGAAGAAGCGCTTGAGCCAGCCGGGCAATGGGACTCCCCCGCCCAACTCTTCGGCAATGCGCCGGCGCAGCAGGATCGAGTCGGGCTTGTAACTCCAGCGGTAGTGCATCGCCGGTCGCCACATCCATTCGTCCGCGTAGTCTTCGACCAGTTTCGAGAAGAACCCCTGTAGAGGGTCTGCGGGAATCACTTCGGGCTTGGGGTGCTGAGTTTCCAGCCAGTGAAGGATTGGCGTCGTATCCGTCAGCCAACGACCGTCCGCCAGTTCGATCGCAGGAATCTGTGCGGCCCCGGTCTCGCGTGCGAGCACGCGCATATCGGGCACGACGAGTTCGTAAGGAATCTCCTTGTACCTCAGATAGCCCTCGAGCTTTCCCGTGAAGTACGAAACCTCAGCACCGTGAACGCGTAGCTTGTCCATCAACCGACTTCTCCCGCTCAGAACAGACTCCGTGGAGCGCTCTGTCTGTGGCAGTATCTAGAACTCGAGGTGACGAATCCAGCGCAGCGAACAGACTCCGTCTTCGAGCACCTCTAGTACGAAGGGAGCAAATCCGTGCGCGCGCTTCGCATGCACCCAGATCTGGTGATCGAAGAAGTCCCCAGGCCAACTCCGGGTCCCGGCGATGCACTGGTCCGCGTCAGACTCGCGGGTGTGTGCAACACCGATCTCGAGATCGTGCGCGGCTATATGGACTTCCGCGGCACGCTGGGCCACGAGTTCGTCGGCGAAGTGGTCGAGTGCCAGGACCCATCCTGGCTGGGCCAACGCGTGACCTCTGAGATCAATCTGGGCTGCGGAGCTTGCGAACGCTGCAATACGGGCCTGGCCCGCCACTGTGCAAAGCGCAGCGTGCTCGGGATCCTGGGAAAAGACGGCTGTTTTGCAGAGTACGTGGTCGTGCCTGTCGGGAATCTGCTCGTCGTTCCCGAAGCGATCGACGACGACTGCGCCGTCTTCATCGAACCCCTCGCAGCCGCTTTCGAGATCCTGGAACAAGTCGAGATCACGGAACGGGATCGGGTACTGGTTCTGGGCGACGGCAAGCTCGGCCTGCTGATCTCGATGGTGCTGGCTCAAACCGGTTGCGAGTTGCATGCAGCGGGTCACCACCCCGAAAAACTGCAGTTCGCAAAGCGAGTCGGAGCGCACACATGGGCAGCGAACTCGGTACCCGATGGAGAATTCGATGTCACCGTTGAGGCAACGGGCGTTGCCGCCGGTTTGCAGCTTGCGATCGAGCGCACTCGTCCGCGCGGGACCGTGGTACTGAAGAGCACGTTCCACGGCGCGACGCCCGTCGAGGCCGCCGGGATCGTAATCGATGAACTGACGATCATCGGCTCGCGCTGCGGCCTGTTTCCGCCCGCAATCGAAGCTCTCGAACGAGGCCTTGTCGATCCGCGCCCCTTGATCGACTCGCGCTACGACCTTGAAGACGCCGTCCACGCTTTCGAGCGCGCCCGAGAACACGGCATCCTGAAGGTCCTGCTCCGGCCGCGCTGAGCCAGCCGCCTAGATCTTTCGGGAAACGGGCTGACTTCCCATCTCTCCGTTCACCCAGCCACCTATGATGGCGGAGAACAGACCCGCACCCCCACCTGCGTGAACGATCAAGAGCCCACCCGGGCGCAGTTTCGGCAGCGTCGCCGGGCGAACGGACTCGGGCAGACCTTCTGCAATTCCTCCCGCTCCGCGTACCAGTTCCTCACCCGGGATCATCAGCAATTCCTGGAGCTTCGCCTGAAGGTCCTTCTTGCTCCAGCCCGCCTGTTTGAAAACACGCGCGTGTTCGGGACCGATGACCAACATACAGTCGAACGCCATGACGAGCTTCGGATGCTGGACCGTTCGCAAATTGACCGCGAGGGTTCGCGCGAGTGATTCCGGGTCGCGCGAGAGCTGATCGACCACGTTACGCGGCCCTTCTCCTGCGAACACGGTCACGGTGCTCTCACCCACTTCGAAGCCGAAATCCGTTGAAAGCGGTTGCCATGGAGACGTCTCTTCAGCCTCCGCGAAGCAGAAGCCGAGCTTCCCCGGATTTCCATAGGTCGCACGATCGACCTCTCCCGGACGACCGCCACCCAGATTGCGAATCACCAGTTGCAACGCACGACCGATCGTGGAATTTGCGCGATTGCCCTGCCCTAGAACGTTCTCATCCGAGTTCATGCCGATCGCACGGCGAATCGGACCGTTCACCACGACGATCGGCCCCACTCCCATGGTCGTGGCCAGCACACCGTGCATATTGAACTGGTCGTTGCACACAGCTTCGAGCGCAGCCAGAACCACCGGCAGGTACTCCGGCTTGCACCCCGCCATCACCGCGTTGATCGCGACTTTCTCGACCGTACACTCGACCAGGTCGGGAGGGACGACCGCGACGATCTCATCGGGTGCGCGCGTCGTTCCCTCCAGCATCGAGAACACTCGTTTCTCTGTCGGAAGAACGACCGGCAGCCCGTCACTCCAGCCCCGCGCGAAGACCGCTTCCATTTCATCTTCGAGGTCCGCAATCTCGACTCGTCGCGCCCGCAGGCTCGAACCCGCGAAGCGGACGCGCAACTCGACCTCGATATCCGGATCCACGGAGAGAGAGCCGCAGCCGGGTCGCTCTGCGGGCAATCCGGCTCCCAGATCCGATACCCCCGTAAGCTCCTGCCACTCACCGCGATGCCAGCCGAGCCGGCGTTCCGTCTCCACTCCGTCCTCGACCCGAACAATCGTGGGCACCGCCTCGATCCGGTGATGCCAGGACATCGCGAGAGATGTGTCGTCGCTCGCGTTCACACCTTCGGGAAAGGCGGGATCGTCTTGTGTGTAGACCGTGAGCTGCGTCTTGGCCGCAAGTTGAGTAAGGACGGGTACGACCAGCTCACAAGTAGGACAGTCCCGCTTTACGAATGCAACAATTCCCGAAGGCAGAGGCGGAGGAGGCGCTGTATTCGACATGGCGTGAGTATACTGCCCGCGGGCATCCTCCTGCAGCGCGCCAACCCTACCCCATCAGATCTTCTGGAGTTCCCATGAGACTCGTGACGTTCACACATTCCGGCCGCACTCGGATCGGAGTTCAGCGCGGCGACGAGATTGTCGATCTCTCGGCCGCCGCGCCCGCGTTGCCCAGCGAGATGAGCGCTCTATTTGCGGCTGGCGAGACAGCTTTGCAAACGGCCAGCAACGCTTCTGGGCCGACACTGGCTCTCGGTGAGATCGAACTGGAAGCTCCGATTCAGCGCCCCCCGAAGATCCTGGCTGTCGGGCTCAACTATGCGGATCATATTGCGGAGACAGGACGCGACACTCCGAAGGTTCCCCTCGTGTTCAACAAGCAATCGACTGCGATCATCGGGCCGGGCCAGGCGATTCACCGACCGAAGGTTTCCGAACAACTGGACTACGAAGCCGAACTGGTCATCGTGATCGGCCGCCGCTGCCGTCACGTACCTGGCAATCGCGCGCACGAAGTGATCGCCGGTTACACGATCGGCAACGACGTGAGTGTGCGCGACTGGCAAGACCGCGTTCAGACCATGACGATGGGCAAATCCTTCGATACCCACGCGCCGATCGGACCTGCAATCGTCACCCACGAAGAGATCGGCGCAGCTTCCGCCTACGATATTCGTTGTTGGGTCAACGGCGAGTTGCGGCAAGAGTCGAATACCCGGGAACTGGTCTTCGATGCCGAGGCAATCATCGAGCATCTCAGCACTGCCTTCACGCTGGAACCGGGGGATCTGATCTTCACCGGAACACCGGGAGGCGTCGCACACTACATGCAGCCGCCGGCCTGGCTGAAGCCCGGCGATGTCTGCCGTGTGGAGATCGAGGGAATCGGAGCACTCGAGAACCCGGTCATCGACGAACCGGAGAACACCCGCCTGATCTGAAGATCCCGGCCCAGGAGCAACCCGACGGCCTCCTAGACGGGCCGATCTGGGCAATATGGCGGGAATGGGTTTTTGGCATGGACGCAATTGCGGGAAAATCGCCCTGGAATCCTCCAACTGTGAACCAGTTCACAGCCTGGAACCCGGAAAGAGGTCGAAAATTCCGCTACGGCGATTGCCCGGTGATTGCCCGGCGATGGCCGAGCAGCGGTCCCGAGAAGAAGACCGCGGAGAAGGAACCCGTATGGCGTCGAATGAACCCTCGAATCCGGGAGACTGGCAACTCAAGCTCACGCTCCTGGGCATTGGAGCCGCGTTCGATGCCGACCTCGGGATCGCCAATACGGGCGCCCTGATCGAAATCGTCGAGGACGCCCGCGTCCTGTATCGCTACTTGATCGACTGCGGAAGCACCTGTGGGCGACAACTCGATCGGCTGGGATTGACCTACGACGATGTGGATGGGGTTCTGCTCACCCACACGCATGGCGACCACATGAACGGCCTCGAGAACTTCGGCTACCGGGGCTGTTTTCAGTGCCCACGAACCGGTGCTCTGTACTCGAGTTCGGCGGTACTTCACGCTGCCTGGGCCAGCCTCGAAGGAAAGATGGGCCGGATCAAGGTCGGGCAGAACGAGTCGCGCACCGCCACGATCAAGGACTACTTTGAAGCCCATCCGATCGGTGAGGCAGGAGCGAAGCTGGCGGAAGGACGTCTGCATCTGAGCATGTTCCCGGTACCCCACCTCCCCGATTTCCCCGCTTGCGGCCTGACTCTCGAACTCGATCCCGAACGCGGCACAGGCCCGGTAATCCGCTGGAGTGGTGATACGACCTTCAGTCGCGACAGTCGGCTGTTCGACGACTTCGATGCGGAACGCGGCGATCTGCTGTTCCACGAGTGCAGTTTCGATCCGCACTTCCAGACCACAGTTCACACACACATCGAAGATCTCCGGGAACTGCCGGAAGAGTTGCGGGATTCAATCGTATTGATTCACCACGGCCGGATTCGCGAGAATCCAGAGCGCGTCTCCGGCATGACAGTCGGGCAGACCCTGCAGAGTTTCCGTTTCACACCGGCTATCTCGAAGCCGACCCGAGCGAGGAAAGCGTCGGACGATCGCATGCACCGCGGCTTCGCAGACGCGGGACTCTGAGCGCCCTTTCCCTGCGCGCGAGCCAGCGCCGGACGCGACCTCCAGGCCGCCCGGCCACGGCCTGGGTGCACCAACTGGGAAACGTCCTCGCAGCCGTGAGATAATCGCGGAAGCGAGGAGGCCACGCATGTACCAGGAAATCCGCTACGAGGTAGAAGAGCCGGTCGCGACGATCACCTTGAATCGTCCGGATCGCCTCAACGCGCTGACCAGCCGCCTGCTGGCCGAAATCCGCCACGCGATCGCACGAGCGGAAGATGATGCAGACGTGGTCGGGATCGTGCTCACCGGCGAAGGCCGTGGATTTAGCGCAGGCATGGACATGGACGCTCTGGCCGGTGATCAGGAGTTGAACCGCCCGCAAGACGATCCCGCCCTGAAAGCGCATCCCGGCGACCCCGAGATGGGTCCCGACTTCCAGGTGACCTTCGGCTATCTGCTTTCGATCCGAAAACCGCTAATCGCCGCGATCAACGGACCCGCGGCGGGCCTGGGCCTGGTCATCGCGTGCCTCTGCGACCTGAGATTCGCAGCGCAAACTGCCGTGTTCCGCACCTCGTTCTCGCAACGCGGACTGATCGCTGAACACGGTTCGAGCTGGATTCTGCCTCGCCTCCTGGGTCCTTCACGAGCACTCGATCTGCTCTGGCATCCCCGCAAGGTAGACGCGCAGGAAGCGCTGCAACTCGGACTGGTCAATCGCGTGGTCGAAGGAGACGTCGCCGAGGCCGCCCGAGAGTACGTGCGAGAACTGGCCGCAAACTGTTCGCCTACTTCGCTTCGCATCATGAAGCAGCAGGTCTACCAGGCATTGATGCAACCCCTTGGCGACGCCATGCGCGAGGCCAATCGGCTGATGGAACAGACTCTCAAGCAACCGGATTTCAAGGAAGGCGTGCAGAGTTTCGTGAAGCGCCGCCCGCCGAAGTTCGGACGTGTAGGCAAGTAGGAAACCGATCCAGGCTCGGGTCCCGGCAATCCGCGTAGTTCTCCCGATCTGTCCCGATCAGACCCGTTCGGTAACGATCAACACCGGCGCGATTTCATCAATGCGTTGATTGGCGAGGGCTCGGCGGGGTGCCACTTCGTATCCTTGGGATCCTCAGGCCAGACAAAGGGAAGGTGCTCGATTTGCCCGGGCGTCTTTGCGCTTTCAAAAAGCGAAAGCGCCGCTTCGAGGACCGCCGTCTGCCCGCTCGAATCCCCCACATCTCCGTAGGGACGCCCGAACGGGTGTTCGATCACCGCCACCCGCGGCATTCCGACGACGCGTTGAAATGGCCAGATCATATTGAGGGTAACGGTCGGGATTCCGGCTGCTTCGATGGCCCGCGATACCAATCCGACGGATCGGCAGCAGTCGGTTCAGACGGGGTGAGCAATGAGTTGTGGTCCGAAGAATGTACCTGGCACGGGGTGTGCGTAGTGACCGGGAATGCGCGAACTCCCGGCCTGTCGCAAGCCGCCCTTCTGCCCCAACCCTGAATGTGATTTCCACCGAACTTCGCAGGGTTGGAAGTTCAT
>JAAELY010000028.1 GCA_024226335.1 bacterium | reverse complement strand
AGGGCCGCATGAAGTTGATCGCCACGATCACGGACCCGAGGGTCGTCTCCGCAATCCTGCGCCATCTGGGCCTCTCAGCCCGCGCCCCGCCGATCTCCCCGGCTCGCCCGGCACCAGAACCCGAGCCCGACTTCTGGCCCGACGAGCCTGCTTGAGCACCGCCTGCTCACCTCCGGCCCCCCAGCGGTCGAGCCTCGTCCTCCCGCCGCTCTGAAGTCCCTTTGCAGCTGCTCGGCTGCCCGCGTGCCCCCAGATTCCCCGACTGCCAGCTCTCAACAGCCGAAAATCGATGGTCTTATTAGGGAGAAAGGGGTGCTATACTTCCTATCCGCAGATCTTGGTCGAGTACATCCGCTCGGAACTGGTGGAGCAAGGACTCAGCTTCCTCGGGCGTTTCGGGAGCAACAAAGTGCAGTGTGCAGTGGACTGCATCGCCAGCTACCCGGAATTCGATCGATACGCGAGCGCTGAGCCTGTATGCAGCTCTCTTGATCGAATCGAGTGAGAAAACTGCCGCGTCGAAAGTCACCTCGACTGGCAAGACTCTCGCCGCGCCCACGGTCGGAGGCATCTTCTTCTAACGATTTCTTTAGGAACCAGAGTAGTGCGAGGCGTGCGATGCATGCGATGCATGCGATGCGTGGGATGCATGCGATGCATGTCCCGCAAGTTGCACTGTCGTCTCGGTGCTTCGTTCGATTACAAAGGATGCAAGCGATGAATCGATCTTCGGTGCACGTTGCTCAACACCGGCATCCCCGAGATCTGCATTCGGCACCACCGCGGTTGCTGGGTTAGCAAGCAGTGCGGCCAGGGAGAGAATCGCTGGAGACAGAAACGCTCGTTTTTTCATGATGCGGCTCCTTGTATCTCGATCAGATATTCGAAAACACTCTGAGTGAAATCATACCTCAACGTCGCTCATTCAATCAAACAAGATTCTAGAAGGTTTAGGGTCGGAGACTGAGATTCATCCTTGCTAAAGTTCATTATGCCACTAGGACGGAATCACGCGAAAGCTGAACATTAAGCGTGTCCTTATACCCTCGGCTTGCTGAGCAATCCCAACCTGCTTTCGCAGACGGCGAAGCGTTTAGGGTCTCGTCCGTCCATAGTGAAACCTCTCGGCGGAGTCGGTCCCGAAATGTTTGAAGCCGGTTCAATCCGAAGCTTCCAATCCACCAATGGGACAGGTGAAATCCAGTAGGCATGGAAACACCTAACTCGCCATCGGTTGATGAGACAGAATGCCCCGCCTCGCTCAGTGCCTGTTCGCGCCCCAGAGGCACGCGAACAAGAGGATGGCCCAGACGCTTCCCTCGCCGCCTAGCAGCTGCTCCATCACGATACAGGGCTCTGGCCGAGTCACTGCCAGCGTCCACTTGATCGAAAAGCTGCTCACCTCCGGCCCCCCAGCGGTCGAGCCTCGTCCTCCCGCCGCTCCGAAGTCCCTTTGCAGCTGCTCGGCTGCCCGCGT
>JAAELY010000027.1 GCA_024226335.1 bacterium | reverse complement strand
GCACAACGCAGCGCCAAAGCCGTTCATCTGGACCAAGAGCGCCGAGCAGATCCTCGACAGCATCCGTCGCTTCTGTTCCCGAGTCCTCCAGGTCCACGCTCGGAAGCATTAGAGATGGAACTTCTGAAACAGGACACTAGCACGCGATCCAGCAGACCCCGACTTTCGCAGGCTCATGCGCGAGGGAGGGAGCCTCGTCGTTTCGCCGATCTTCGGAGGAATGAGCGCACAGGCCGAGTTCGAGATCCTGTGCGGTGTCGGAGCGCATGCGGAATTCTCAGCGGTGGAGTTCCTGGCGATGACGGGGGCCGAAACCTACTGCTTGCCGCGAATGCTCGATCGGCTTGGTTACACCGTGCAGGCTTCGCAGAGTTTCAAGCCGAACTACTTCAATGCGACCAACGCCTATCGGAGTATCGGCTTTCGCAACAATGCCTTCTTTCCCAAGAAATACGCCCCGAGGCGCAAGACCTATCTGACGATTTCTGACACTGAGGAGTATATGTTCGACGGACTCCTCTTTCGTCAGAACCTCGACTTTCTGCGAGGCAAACCAAAGGATCAGCCGGTTTTTAACCATATCGTCGGCGTCTACGGCCACTACCCACATAATCTCGAGGGGCTCCCGCCTCTGTTCCCGTCGCTTCCCGGGAGTGATGACGAACAACTCCTGGGTCTGGTCAATCAGTTTCACCACCGTTCGAAAGCGGTCGCCGAATTCGTCCGAAACCTCCAGAGAGAGGACCCCCGGAGTCTGGTGATCATTACCAGTGATCATCTGCCGCCACTCTCCGGTCCGAGTTCGTACGAGAAACTCGGATACCTGGGGAATCGAGCGAACGCTCAGAAGATCAACTTGCTCCTGGTGATTCAAGACGGCCAGGTGGTTCCGCTGCCGTTGATCCGCCATCAGGACCTGGCGGGAGTGGTACTCGACTTTGTGAGCGACGGAGCTTACTGCCGCGAGAATCGCTGCCCGCACCAGGATGATTCGCAGCGAGAGAATCCCCACGACGACTACGATGCCTACGCCGAGATCCTTGCCCACGCGGCTCGTTGACGGGCAGGGGAATCAGGCAGGCCAGAGCGTTTCGGGTGGAAGGGGTCGACTCTTCGTCGTAGCTGGGAAGCACGGGCGCGCGAGCGGACTCTCCGTATCCAGGTGTCCAGCGTGAGCAGCAGAATCAACAGGAAGCCGTCTTGGAGTTCTCACTCTCGTGTCGGCGTCAGCATCCGACCGCTCGCGCGCCAGAGGTCGCACCCTTTGTACGCGCGACTCACTCGCTGGGTCAAGAGAATATGTCCATCTACCGGCGACTTGCGCGCATCTTAGGCGCTATTGTTAGGCATGTGACACGCATCTGGGAGGCATTCCCGGGGCCAGGTGCGCGATCCTGCGGCTCACTCTACCCCGCAACAGTCAGGTGGCGATTTCCGGAGTTCGTGAGCGCGCCGATGCGCAAGCCGCGCCCGCAAAACTCTTCGTCTTCGAGTGCGAGCATCAGGTCCGGGTCAGCGGTGGCCACGATCGCTCGACGTCCTTTTGCGATGTCACAGATCAGGACGCCACGTGCCGCTGGTCCGCCCGCGTGTAGTACGGTGTACGAGGCGACGGTCGCAGGGCCTTCGTAGTCGGCTTCGACCTTGACCAGCGCCGTTAGTTTTTCGACCTCATCGCTGACGTCTTCGAATTCGAAGGGATTCTCTGGCGGACGGGTCGACCAGAGACTGACTCCCTGTTTCGAAACGTAACCGCTCACGGCTGTCAGCATGCCGGTGCTTCCGGTGTCTTCTCGCAGGACATCTCGCATGCGCTGGGCGGCCTGCAATACGAAATTGTTCAGGGGGCCACCCGCGAACGCCATGCCTCCGGTGACGGTGAGTTTGCGCTCGTACGGAATTCCCATCTCTCGCGCCTGAACGCGGACGGCTGCGGGGAAGCAGCTGTAGAGTTCGAGATGGTCGAGGTCATCGGTGCTCTTGCCGGCTCGCGCGAGTGCTCGTTGTCCAGCGACCCGGAAACCGTGGCTGCGCTCGAGTTCAGTCATTTCGGAGCGCGACACGACGAAGTTCGACTCAGTCACGGCGAGCGGGAATACGAAACGGTCGTCGCGGATTCCAGCCGCACGAGCCGTCTCGAGCGAACACAGGATCAATCCCGCGGCCTGATCCACGTTCCACTGTGAGTTGTGCAGCTTGGTGTACGGGAATGCGAGCATCGGGTTTCGCTCGGATGGCTCGCGTATTTCGTCGGCGGAGACGATGTTCCGGTTCCAGGCGCGCGGATTTTTCGCGGCCACCGCACTGAACGAAGCCCACAGGCGCGCGACCTCGCGGCGGTGAGCGTCCAGGCTCAATCCTTCGCTGTGGCGCAAGGCGTTCTCGATGATCGCGTACTGACCGACGGGCATTTGCAGGCCGTTGGCGAGTTCGAGCTCGCTCCAGAGTTCGGCGGCCGGACGAAGCGTCTCGTCGGGAGACAGGTCTCCGGCTTGCGAGGTCTCGTCGAGTGAGGTGCCCGTGATCTTCGCGCGCAGCGCGCGGTACTTCGCTTCTCCACCCGCGATCAGGATGACCTGCGCCTTGCCCGAAACGATGGCCTGGCAAGCGCGGCCGAGCAGGGTGGTTTGTAGGATTCCGATCTCGGAAACGATGCTGCGGGCAGCGTCTGCTGCGAAGCGATCCGCGATCAGGCGTCCCGGATCTCGGTAACCCCAGAAGCCGCGCGGAACCCACACCGAGTCCGCGCGGGAGAGGATGTCTCGCCGACCGGCATCGTCGGCGGCCTGTTCCAGCGCAGCGATCATCAACTCGATCGCTTCGGGGGATTCAAGGGGATCGTCGACACGCTGGGAAATGGCTCCAGCGCCGACGAGAACGGGTGTGCGGGGATTCAGGCTCATGCAGCAATTCTACACTGCCGAGGAACCGGCGCGCACGATGGCGAGAGGCTTCAGTCGTCCTCGCGCCGTCCGTAGGGAAGCTTGCCTTCTGCGAGGACGTTCATGAGGTCGTCCTGCTTGCCCGAGAGATGCTCGGAAAGGAAGAGGGCGAGCCCTTCTGTGTTCTCGGCCGATCGTTGCAGTTCGTCTTCGTCACTGAAATCGAAAACCAGAGATACCGAAAAACCTGGAAAGCCATCGATCGATACAGAGACCTTTCCCTCTTTGGTCCTTCCCGACACGTACTGATAGGCGAACTGCAAGGTGGCCACGTCGTTTCGGCGTCGGTTCAGTGAATCGCCGTTGCGGCGAACCGCCAGATCGTGATCCTGTTCCAGGATATCGATCAGGAGTTCCTCATAATCTCGTTCCAGGGCTTCGCGCTTGCTTGCCACGATGTCTCCTCTCCCTCCGTTGGTTCTCTTGTTCGGTCAGGGAACGGCGGAGTTTGAGTCCAATGTCGAGAAAAGGCGTCAGCTGACCATGGGAGTGCGCGTAGATTCGAAGTGATGTCCGGTGTTGCAGCGACGAATGCCGAGGAGTTGCCTCTTCCGCTTCGAGATGCACTCAGAAACCGAAGCGAACCGCGAGGTAGAGGCTGGAGTTGCGCTTGAACTGGCCGAAGAACGTGTGACTTCGTCGGCCTAGAAAGATGTGGCCGCCCATCTCGGCGCTCCAGTGATCATCGATCTTGTAGTGAATTCGAGGTCGCAGATAGGCATCGTGATCGGACGGTACCCAGTAGGCGAAGAGGCCGAGTTCGAGGTTCTGCTGCAGCAATTGCTGGGTCACCCTCGCGGTCAGGAGGTGGCGATTCTCATCGCTGCGCGGCGCGCCTGCTGGGAGACTGCGCTGGTAGTTCGAATAGTCGTTGATTCTTTCGAGGTAGTATTGGGCTCCCAGCGTGAGGTCGCGCCAGAGTTCCCGTTCGAATCCGATCAGGAATCGCAGTTCGGAGTTGCGGACCATCGGATCTGAACCACGGGTATCGTCTTCGCTCCTGTAGAAGCCGAACTCCGCATTCGCGATCCCTCCCATCAGAGGTCCGCGTGCGCTGGCACCTGCGACTGTGAGCCGCGGAAAGATGCTTTGGCCTCGTGCGGGGTCGTTTCCTGCGGGGCTCTTCCAGAACCCACGATAGAGGTACCCGGCGACTTCGAGCGCTCCGAGATTCCGGTAGAGTCGGACCGCAATCTCGTCATCGCGAAACCACTGGTCAGGCCGGTCGACGCTCACCACACTTCTCCTTCCCGTGAGTTGACCGCTGGTCGGGGAGAAGAAGGAAATTCGCGAGCCGTCGATGATCCGATCCGGGTCGAAGCGCGGCGTGTACACGAAGTCCAGGTTCAGAAATCGGCTGAAGAACGAAGCCTTGAAGGAGTCGGAAGGTGCCTTCAAGTATTCCCTGTGGCGTCCAATGAAGAACGAGACGAAGTCCTTGGGAAAGAGGTCGTTGATGAAGATCAGGTCGCCGGTTCCCCAGGTGAGGATCTGACGTCCGATCTTGAGGTCGAGAAATCCCGCCGCACGCGTCGTCACGAAGGCTTCGCGGAGATCGAGCCATCCTTCTCCGGTTTCGAGATCCACGTCGTGATCGGTCGCCACCGCATCGTACAGGAGGTCGAAAGAGAGCCGCGCCAACGCGTCGTTCAAGGTCTTTTCGGCTTCGATGCGTGCGCGGATCTCGCCCAGGGCGAAATCGGATTCATTGGGATCGTGTCGTGTACGACGCCCGCTGCGTGCGTCGATGAACCCGCTGAGGTCGAACAGAAGATTCTCTTCGACAACTTCCTTGGCCTGTTCCTGCGTCCTGTCCATCCCCAACCCCTCGGGCAAGGGCGGTTCCTCGAGGACGGGCTCCAGGCCCTTCGGGAGTTCCGGTTCGTCCTGGGAACTGGCAGGGATCGGAAACAGAAGAACTGCGGACAACACGATGCCGAGCACCGCGAATGAGGGACTGCGGATCAGAACTCTGCTCAACGGAGGTGCTGATTCGGCGGGCTGCGCAGATACCGCTCGGTGAAGACCTCTTCGGGCAGGCCAACGTCATATGCGACGGAGTCGTATTCCAGAAGTGTATTGCCGCCCGTTCGAAAGTCGCTCATGCGCGAGCGGACGACCGTCGCATAGCCGTCGACCGTCTTGACCTCCAGCGCTTCGTAGAGACGGTAACGCTCTCCTCTGGCATCAAAGTACTCCGTCCGGATCGGGAGGAATGTCGTGCGGTGGATCCACATGTCGAAGTGATCGAATTCCACGTCGGCCGGTTTCTTCGAGCGGTTGCGCACCACGAAGTAGGTGTCGGTCGTCTTCACCAGTTCGTGCTCGTCTTCCGCAAGGCTCCGGCCTGAGACGTCCTCGTAGAAGAAGTGCGAACCGACGAAACTCGTGCGCTTGTCGGATGCGGCAATTCGCTTGACCAGATCCAGAGCCGGAAGATACAGCCAGCGAGCGTCATCCTCAGCCGGTTGTTTCCACACCAGAAAAGCCATCTTGTTCACGTCGGCCGGGCGTTTGAACAGGATGTACATCTTCTGCTTTCCACCGGACCGGTTTGCTGAACCGTCTTCCGACTCGTCATCCTTTCGAATGATCACGAAGGCGCGTGTGCGTGTGCGCTCCCGTTCGTCGGAGATGGTCATCTTCACCCGCGCCCGGCCATCCGATCCCTGGTAGTAGGCGACCTGGTTGGTCCGTTCAATGATCTGCTCGACGGTGAGGTCTTTCGCGCTCGCACTCGCGGATATCACCACGCACAGAACAATCAGTATACGGATCGTCGCTCTGAGGAATCCTTGTTCCCGCACTATTCCACCTCGCTTGCCAGGTCTCGGAACAACCAACGCTCACCGACCCGGACCAGCGCCGGAAGAATCACGAGCGTGGCCAATCCAGAGATGACCAGGATTGATGCCATCAAAACGCCGACTGTTCGGTAGGGGATCAGCGGCGCGATCAGTAGCGGCGAAAAGCCGATCGCAATCACGATTACGTTGCGCGCAATCGCACGGGCCGGTTCCCCGAAGACCCGGTCCACGCACTCCTCCCAGTTCCTTGCACTTCGATACAGCGAGCGAGTTCGTACCAGGAAGTGGATGGCGAAGTCGACTGCGAGTCCGAGCGCGAGCGACGATAGGACTGCCACGGGCATGTCGTAGTCCTTGCCTACGATTCCGACCACGCCGTAGATCAGGGCGATCGTGAGCGCGAGTGGGATCATCGAGAGCAATCCCCAGAGAGCCGATCGGAAAAGCAGCGACATGATCACCAGGACGACGACGAAGCTGCCGAGGAAGGCATTGCGCATTCCCTCGACCATCTTCTTCTGCCAGACCACATTGATGTAGGTGAGGCCGAACCACTGTGGGTCCATCGCGACCGGTGGCGGATTCTGCTCGAAGAAGCGCTCCGTGGTTTCCACGACCCGCATCATGTCCCGATTGTCACCGCTCTTGAGTTGAACCCAGAGACTCGCCAGGCGGTAGTCGGGACGGACGAAGTGCCAGAGGTCCTGCGGCCGATGGCTACTCTGGTAGGTCACGAGTGTCTGGGCCGTGGCTTCCGCGGTGGCGGGAATTCGAAACCCCCGCTCGCCTTCGGGCAAGAGCTCGCGATGCACGGTCTTTACGATCTCGGGTAGTCCGCTGGTCTTTCCCACGACGGCTTGAGCGCTAAGGTGGCGACTCAGTTCTTCGACGTAGCGCAGGACATCGGGGCGTTTGAAGGTTTCTCGTCGCAGGCGCTCGCGGGAAACGAATAGATCGGCCGCATCCCACGCGTCGGCTTCGTCCCAGCCCTGGGCGGATTCGAGAGCGCTCGCCGAGTGCGTTTCGAGATCGCCCAGGAGCGCATCGATACCATCTGCCTGCACCGCTGCACGGCGAGCTTCTGCAGCGAGCAATTCGAAGACTCCGGCGGCCTTCGGGAGTTCGCTCTTCAACTCATCTCCACGGGTGAGGGCGCGCTCGGCCAGGCTCTCTGCGAAGTCCGGCAATGCGATGTCTTCGTCGACGACTGGCAGGGCGAGGTAGGCCATATAAGTTCCGCCGAAATGCTCGTTCAGCACGCGATCGGCTACGCGGATCGGATGTTGCGAGTTGAACCAGCGAATCGGGTTGTCATTGATCTCGATCAACGAGATGCCCCAACCGGCGACGACGCAAGCGAGAATCGCAACGACCAGGATCGGTCTGGCATGGCGCGCAGCCGCGGGACCGAACCGGAGTAGTGCGCGAGCGAGCGGGGACGTGTGCTCTTGTTCGCTCTCAGATGCGCCGAAAGCTTCCAGGGAACTCTCCGGCATCATCATGATGTAGGCGGGAACGAAGACCACGGTCAGCAGCCAGGCCATCGCGATACCGAATGCCACGAACAGACCGAAGACCTGCACCGGCGGGATTGGCGTGAGTACCAGGGAGGCGAAACCCGCACACGAAGTGATCGTCGTGTAGAGCATTGGCGAAGCCAGGGTCTTCATGATCTCGACGATGGTTGCGCGCCGGTCCCGGGTCTCCGGGTAGCGATCGAAGAACTCGGACAGGACGTGAACCGAGTCGAGAACTGCGATCGGCATGATGAAGATCGGGATCATCGAACTCATGATGTGGATCGTATTCCCGGTCACGACCAGGAGCCCCATCGTCAAGATCACCGCACCCAGAGCGATGATCATCGGTGCCGCGATCAGGCGCAAGTTGCGAAAGAAGTAGAACAAGAGTGCGAAGATCACGAGCATCGCCAGCGGGGCACTGACTGCCATCTGGATGAACATCTCGACGCCGAAGGTGTCCTCCGCAACCGGAAGGCCGGTGATGAAGTACTGCTCGTGTCCGTCGAAGGTTTCGATCTTCTCCTGAAGCCGCCGGTAGACCTCGTAACTCGCGTCCTTGGAAGTGAGTGGGAGGTAGAGCGCAAGCGCTCGTCCGTTCGAAGCGACCATCGTCCCGTCAAAAAGAGGGATGCGTTGGGCCCGGTCCCTGATGGAGAGCGCTTCCTCGCGGGTTTGCGGTGGCTCAGGCATCAGCCAGTCAAAACTCACGCTGCCCACGCCGGCCTGCTCGATGTTCTCGACTACCGAGGGCGCGATGATGTCGATGGCAACGACTCCTTCGCTGATCTCCGGATCTTCTGCGGATGGCCAACGCAGGCCTTTTGCGAACTCCGTCAGTTCGTGGACCTGGCGCAGAGATTCGGGGTTGAACACGCCATCTTCGTGTTCGTCGTTCACGACCCCGACGACGACCATGTCGTGGAGGTTGAGTTCTCGCTTCATCTGATTGTGGAACATCCGAACGGACTCGTCGTCGCGCAGCATGTTCTCTGGATCTGTGTCGACACGGACCGCTTCCAGGAACGGGAAGCTCTGAGGCCAGATCGTCGGAAGTGCAGCCGCGACCGCTAGCGCGAGGGCTACTGCGACCAGCGTGCCCGTCACCCATCGCGGGTGCTCGATGCCAATTCCTACGATTGCTTCGTGGAGATTTCTTCTGGCGGTGTTTGAAGATGGGCTGAGCATCGCTCGCTCCTCAGTGGTCAGTTGTTCCACTGTCCATCAGGGGTTGAATGAAAAGTCCTTCCGGCCAGAGGGGCGTACTTCCCTGATCTATCACTCGCGAGTTCGCTGCGACGGGTGCCTTTCCGCTTTCGAACGCGCTCGCAAGGAGTTCCAGGGGCGTCCAGGCTCGACCGGTTGCGGGGTTGTCGAATTCTTTGATGTTGCGGTAGGAGGGGTTGCTACACATGACATCACCGTCATCGAAGGGGCGGACGCAGCTGGTCACCGTCAGGATCTGATCGGCTTCAATCGGGCTGTCGGAACCCGAGAGGTGCAGGCTGCGGATTCGCTTTCCATCCGGTTGCGTGAGGTCGACCTCGATCTCGAGTCCTCCGAAACCGCCGAACCAGCCGCCGCTATGCAGGAAGGGATTCGCGGAGAAGACTCGAGTGAGTTCCAACTCCAGGATGTCGCGGAGGTCCTGGCCGCGAATCTCTCCGGTCGCGAGCGAAGGTGCAATCGGCAGAAAGCGATACAGATGCTCCAGCGTGATCTCGCCCGTCGGATGTCCGTAAACCTGTTCCCCCGCCTGTTTTGGGGGAATGACCGCGTCGAAGCGGAAACCGGGAGTCATGCCGATCTGCGTTCCCGTCGCTTGTCGAATGACCTCTGCCAGCAATTTGTTGAAAGGATTCTCGAGCACGCTGCGGCGATGCAGGATTCCGTCGACCTCTCCGATCACGGTGTCGATCGGACGAGTGAGGGGTAGTGTGACCCAGGGGGCCGGGAACTTCATGGCGACATCGGGTGCGAGAAAAGGTGCCCGGGCATTTTTCACCAGCATTGCGACTTCCGGGTCGTCCGGAACCGATCTGTCGACCGGAATCACCCGCCATTTCCGCTGGCTCACCACTCCTTCGAGAACCTCGATATCCATTCGACCCAGGAAGCCGTCGTTGCCCGCTTCGACCACGATCGCACCGCTCGCGGAGTTGATCGGAACCGCGCTGACTTCATGTGTATGAGCGGAGAAGAAGACGTCCACACCTGGTTGGACGACGTCGGCCAGGCGGCGGTCCCTGTGCAGGCCGAGTTCGCTCATGACGACCACGACCTCTGCGCCGTCGTTGCGGAGTTCATCGACGGAGCGGTCGATCAGTTCGCGGTAGTTCTGCTCCCCTTGCAGGAACTCAAAGCCCCATGCAAAGGGTTTGGCCATCCGCGGGACCATGTCGGACGTGAGGCCGATGAAGCCGATTCGCACTCCGCCCAGTTCCCGCACTAGAGTTCCAGGAAGCAGTCGTTCGCCTCTGGCGAGAGGTGGCATCGTCTGCGTGAGGTTCGCCGCGAGATTGGGAAAGTTCGGGCGTTGGACTGGCTCGCCCCAGAACAGCCAGTTCAAGAAGCGCGCGGGCCACGACGGTTCTGCCGCGTAGCGCATTCTCGTCACGACAGCGCCGAAGGCGAAGTCCCAGTTTCCCGGAACCCCCACGTCTACGCCGAGCGCATTGACGGCCGGAACGATTGCGTTGCCCCGTGTGTAAAGAGCTTCGACACCCCCGTGGTACGTGTCGCCGATGTTCATCAACAAAGAGTGCGGTTGCTCAGCGCGAATCCTCTTGACCAGAGTCGCGATGCGCGCGATGCCTCCTCGTTCCTCGACTCGAGCGGTCGCGGGGCCGGCGCCCGTCGCCTCCGTTCTCACGAGATCCAGGTGGGGAGTGAGATTGGCGTGAAGATCGTTGAGGTGAATCAGCGTGATCGTCCGCAGTGGCGCCTCGGCGCGGGCCGCAACCGGCATCGCGATCTGGGCCAGCAGGACGAGGCCGGCCGCTCCCGCCCGCAGTCTCCCGCGGGCTCGCAATCTGTCGATTCCACTGGGTTTCCAAGCGGTTGAAAGAGCAGCCATTTCTCGTGGGTTCTCCTGTATGCGCATAATCGTATATAGGCATATAGCGAGGATGTCAAGTTCCTCGACGAGCGGTTCTTCGCACCCCCGGGGCGGACAGGGCGTCCGGGCTAGGGTTGCAACCTCAGCTGGTTCCCGTCCGTGTGTTCGAACGAGCGGTCGTAGATCAACAAGGATGTGGTTTCCGAGTAGGAGAGAACTCCTTCCACAACGCTCAGTTCGTGTTGGAACCCGACCGTTCGGGCACGATCGCGCATGAACGGGGACTGAATGATTCCCCAATCGGGATCATCGAGCTTCGCAGCTACGGAGAGTTTGACGCTCGATTCTGTTGCCTCATAGCGACCCCCGGCCAGTACACAGACGGCTCGGGGAATCGCTATCGACTGCATGACCACGGCTTGCTGCGCGTCCCACATCCAATAGCCGGTCTGATCGTGGAAGACCTCATCGTTCGACTTGCGTTGGACGATCTGTTGATAGCGAAGGATCGCCAGAACCTGGGACTCGGCGTTTTCGACGTCACCGATCGGCGTGAAACAGAGGGTTTCGTAGTAGCCGCTTTCCTCACTGCCTTCTGGCTCGGGAGACAAGTCCGTTCCCTTGTCTCCCCGCCATGTTCCAATCAGCAATTCTAGAGGCCCGTATTCTATTTGATCGCTCATGGCTGCCCTCCTCGTTCATGGGTTCTCGAGAAGTGATGTCGCTTGTCAGCGCTTGCGTGCAACAGAAATGGGTAACAGATCGAGTGTTGGAATTACATGCGTCGCATTGAAAAGCGAACCGCGAGTCCCACGAGCACCCATGCAGCCGTTGTGGCCCAAGCCACCAGACTGACCCGAAAAAGCACTACCGACAAACGAGTCCGGCTACGATGTCTTTGATCGGAAGGCTCACTGTGGCAATCACCATGAGAAGACCCGTGATCTGGATTGCGCGAACGGGAGTGCGATGTCGTGGATGGACCCGGCCGAATGCTGCAGGCAGGTCCCCATCCCGGCCAAGTGCCTAGGCAATCCGAGTCGAGCCGTGCAAAACCGCATTCAAGGCGCTGGCCGTGCTCGCCAGGCCGCCCACTAGCAAGACCTGTCGACCGCCGGGCAGGATCTGTCCGGCTGCTTCGATGATTCCGAGTTCCCCCAAGCCGCCCAGGAAGCGATACGCGGGTTCATCGCCGGGCACGTTGATCGCATCGAACACGACGATGGCGACCAGAAGGTAGATGGTCACCGCTACGCCGATGCTGATGAAGATGGCGCGAGGGATGGTCCGGCCCGGGGCCTCGATCTCTTCGGCGGTCTGCACGATCACTTCGTAGCCTTCGAGGGCGACGAAAGTCAGCGCCATGGCTCCGAGCAGGCCCAGCCATCCCTCCGGCATGAACGGCGTGTACGAGGCCAGGGGAGAAACACTGTTCGACATTCCGATGAAACCCGCCGCGATGAAGGCGATCAGAATGCCGACTTTCAGTGATGTAATCAGTACCTCTACGTGGCCGGTGTCACTCGCACCTCGGTAGTTGAGTGCGAGCAGCGGCAGCAACAGACCCATCGATCCGGCGACGCGCCATGCCGGAGAAAGCACATTGCCTTCACCGGCGACGCGGTTGAGAAGCTCGATGGCGAACGAACCGAATGCGGTCGCGTACATCGCGCCGGCTGCCGTTTGAGCGAACCAGCTCATCCAGCCGGCAAAAAGCCCAGTGCGGGTCCGGCTTCACCGGCACCGCTGCCCGTCAGCACGAAGATGCCCGCGCCAATCATGGCGCCCAGCCCCAGTCCGATGGCGCTGCTCAGGCCGAGTGTTCGGGCCAAAGGAGTGTTTTCTTGGGACACGGGGCAGTCGCGCTCGAGTCTCGGTTCTGGGCAGTGTTCCCGGGCAAACGATACCGGGCCGCGGCGCAGTGTGCTTGCGTGGGACAAGCGAACGGGGCCCGGTGAGAGTCCGCGAGTGGGGTGCGCTATCTTCAGACGGTCATGGATTTGAAACAACAACTCGATGAACTTCACACCGCGCTCTCGTCTGCCGACGACATCGACGACGAGACACGCGAGTCGCTGCAGCGCGTACTGGCAGATATCAAGCCCTGGCTCGATGCGTCCCAGGGACACCCCCCGGCCGCCATCCGGGACCGCCTGCGCGAACTGGCCGAGAACTTCGAAACCGAACACTCGACGCTGGCCACTTCGCTCGCGCGCATCTTCGACGCGCTTGCGCAGATGGGGATCTAGTCGTTTTTCGACGGAGTCGGCCTCGCGCATAGCGAAAAGCAAGGAGAGGCGAAATGTCCCGCAATACCGATCTGATCGAGGATTTCTGCAGAGCCTGGTCGCGTCTCGATCCGGCGGAACTCGCGTCCTATTTCACCGAGGACGGCATCTATCACAATATGCCCGCCGCTCCCGTACAGGGCCGCGACGAGATCGAAGGCTTCATTCGCGCCTTCGCCGGTGGCTGGACGAAGACGGACTGGGACGTCCTGAATCTGGCGGAGACGGGTGATGTCGTCATCGCAGAGCGACTCGACCGCACGCAGGCGGGTGAGAAGTCCGTAGATCTCCCCTGCACGGGAGTGTTCACAATTCGCGACGGCAAGATTGCCGCCTGGCGCGACTACTTCGATATCGGCACGTACACCCGCGCGATGCAATGAACTCCGTGTAGTGAAGTTCGAAGGCGAGTGATCGCGACTTGAGCGACGATCTGGTCGACGGACGCACCCACGTGCTTCCACTGGGTTTTGGGGCCTTCTTCTTGCTAGGCGTCGGTCTTGTTCTGATCGGCTCGCATCAGACTGCACTCGCGCAAGCCCTCGATCTGGATCTCGCACGATCGGGCCTTCTGGCGGCGAGCCTCACACTGGGGCTCGGCTTAGGGCTTCTGGGTGCCGGGCCGCTGGTGGATCGCCGTCCGCTCAAGCCATTGTTTCTGATTGCGGCGTCGATCGCGGGGTTGCCGCTGCTCGGAATCGACGCTGACTCGAGTTTTGTCTCTGTCTGGATCTCTCTCGCTCTGCTGGGGTTGGGGCTGGGAGTTCTCGAGACACTGATCAATAGTGTGCTGGGTCGGCGCGGAGGAACGTCTTCGCTGCGTTCCCTGATTCTCGTGCATTCCTCGGCGACCGTGGGTGCAGTGCTGGCCCCCGCAGTATTTGGCTGGATCGGCTCGCACCAGCACTGGAGCAGTGGGTTTCGCGCGACCGGGTTGGCTTTCCTGCTGCTCGGATTCGCTGCGCTATTCGCGCGCTTTCCCGCCCCCGGCGCGCGCGCAATCTCCAGTACGCAAGTAACCCGGGCGCAGAACATGCTGAAGATCTGGCCTTATGCATTGATGTGCGCCGCCTACGTAGGTGCGGAAACCGCACTCACACTTTTTGCCGTGCCCTACGCGAGTACCGGATTGGCGCTCGAAGAAGGGCGCGGTCTGGCTTCGATCAGCAGTCTGTGGCTCGGTCTACTCGCGGGCCGTCTGGCTTTGCTCGTCCTTCGCGGTCTACCCGATGCGCGCACTCTCATGGGATCGGGTAGCGCGGGTGCGCTCTTGATCGGCCTGGCGATCGTGTTCCGAGTTCCCTGGCTCGAGGCTTTGTACGGAGTGATCGGGTTCTGTCTCGGAGGCGTGTTTCCGCTGATCATGTCGTTGACGGTTCAGCGTTTCCCCGAGAAACCCGGCCTCGCCAGCGGAATCGTCGCGGGCGCCGGTGCTTTTGGCGGATTGGTGATTCCCTGGTTCGCCGGAGGACTCGGGGATCTGGTCGGAGTCCATTGGGTGTTGGGGACGGTCGCGTTCTGGTGTTTCGTACTGGCCGGCGCCGCCTGGGTTACGCTGCGGTCCACACAACAAGCGACTCCTCGTGGAAATCGCGCGAAAGGGGAAAATGTCGAACAGCCCTGAGCCCCTGGCCTTCACCGGCAATCCTCTGGATCGGGCCAATAACATCCGTCGCGACGAGAAGTGGCTCAAAGAGCAACTCGAAAGCGAAGAGAGTCGCTTTCTGCCGGTGTGGAAGCTGAATGTCCTGGTCAAGAGTGCCTCCGCTCCGGAGCTGGCCTGGGCGCGCAAGGGTATGTGCGAATCCATGAATCCGCACACCGGTGCCGTGCTGCTGGGGCTTCGCGAGGGCATTGCGCATTTCGCCGTCGACGTCTCCTCGATTGAAAAGCCAGAAGACGCACTCGGCCTCAACGGTGTCGCGCACTTCGCCGAACCTCGCGCGACCGCGGCGACGCTACCTCACGGTGAAGCCGGGATCATGGCGCAGGCTCGTTCGCTGATCGACTGGCATGCGCGCCATCGTTTCTGTCCGAAGTGCGGCTCGAACACGTCGGTGAAAGATGCCGGGCATATGCGTGAGTGCGACGACTGCGATGCCGAGCACTTCCCGCGCACCGATCCCGTGGTGATCATGCTGGTCGAGTCGGGCGAGCGCTGTCTGCTCGGCCGACAGGCCGGATGGCCGCCGAGCATGTTCTCGGCGCTCGCGGGTTTCGTCGAGCATGGAGAGACGCTCGAAGAAGCGGTTCGCCGTGAAGTACACGAGGAGTCCGGCATCGAGGTCGGGGACGTTCGCTACCACGCTTCGCAGCCGTGGCCGTTTCCATCTTCTCTGATGATGGGTTGTATGGCGCGCGCACTCAGCGAGAAGATCGTGGTCGATCGACACGAACTCGAAGATGCTCGCTGGTTCGAGCGCGAGAAGGTTCTGAGGGCCGTTCGCGAACCGGGAAGCGACAAGAGTTTCTTCGTTCCGCCGCCCATGGCGATCGCGCACGAGCTGATCCGCGCCTGGGCGGAATCATAGTCCGAGCTGCAGGCGGGGGATTTCGATCTTCGGACAGCGATCCATCACGACCCACAGGCCGGCCGCTTCCGCGCGCCGGGCTGCTTCGAGATGGATCACGCCCAACTGCAACCAGACTCCCTTCGCGCCGACCGCGATCGCTGCGTCGACGGCCTCGCCCGCCGCTTCGGAGTTGCGAAATACGTCGACCAGATCGATGGGTTCTTCAATCTCGCTCAGATCCGCGCGCACGCGCTCGCCCAGGATTTCACGACCCGCGCACACTGGATTGACCGGGATGACCCGATAGCCGCACCCCTGCAAGAACATCATGACTTCGTGGCTGTCGCGTTCGGGTCGGGGGCTCGCTCCGACCAGCGCGATCAGGCGTGTCCGCTGCAGGATGTCCCGGATCTCGCTGTCACTGCGTCCATCGATCATTTCCACAGTCTGCCACGTTGCCGAGCCGTTCAGGCATCCGTAGACTGCAGCCGCTTCGGGTCATTCCTTCCGGAGCCCGTTTTTCAGAGCCCGTCTTTCCAGCAAGGGAGCCTTCCCCCATGATCGATTTCGAACCGACCGAAGAGCAACAGCTCATCATCGAAACGGTGCAGGCTTTTGCCCAGAACGAGATTCGTCCCAGAGCCCGAGATGCGGAAGAGTCCGCGAAGTGCCCGTCGGAGGTGCTCTCTGCGGCGCACGAACTGGGTCTGGTCGCCAACGCGCTACCCGAAGAGTTCGGTGGAGGAGGGGAGCGCAGCGCCGTCACGGGCGTATTGATCGCCGAGGAACTCGCCTGGGGCGATCTGGCGCTCGCTCTCGGAATCCTGGCGCCCTCGCTGGCCGCGTTGCCCGTTCTGGATTTTGGTACCGATGAGCAGAAACAGGAGATTTTACCGGCCAGCATCGAGCGGCCCGTGGCGCCCACGACCCTGGCGCTGGTCGAACCGCGTTTCGACTTCGATCCGTTCCGCCCGACGACCTCGGCGAAGTCCGACGGCGGCGACTTCATCATTGACGGCAGCAAGTGCATGGTTCCCTGGCTCGAGGGCGTGGAGAGTGTCCTGGTGAGCGCGGCGGATGCGCAGGGCGCACAGTTGTTTCAGGTTCCGTGTGACGCGCCGGGTCTGAAGATCGCGCCCGATGACTACATGGGCATTCGCGCTCTGCCGACCATCTCGCTGACGCTCGAGGGCGTGCGTGTTTCGGGTAATGCCCGAGTCGGTGCGGCCCAGGGCTGTGATCATGCGGCTCTGGTCAATCGCGGGCGAGTCGGTCTGGCGGCTCTGGCGGTTGGCGTTTCGCGCGCGGCTTTCGAACTCTCGCGTGACTACGCCAAGGAACGCCATGCTTTTGGCGTGCCGATCGCGACCAAGCAGGCGATCGCCTTCAAGCTCGCCGACATGGCCATCGAGATCGATGGATTGCGCATGCTTACCTGGGAGGCGGCCTGGAAATTGGACGCCGGAGACGACGTCACGCGCGAGGCGGCGCTGGCGATCGATCAGGCGCGACGCGTCGCGCTCCAGGTCGCCGACGGCTCCGTCCAGGTATTCGGTGGGCACGGTTACGTGCGTGAATATCTGCCCGAACTTCTCCTGCGCAACGCGCGCGGCTTCGCGAGCTTCGAAGCCCTTACACTTATCTGAGACATCGCGAGGACAGAAAATGGCCATTTCATTCGAGCCCGCAGAAAACAGTCTGAGAGCGCGCGACTTCTACCATGAACTCGCGACCGAGCATATGCGCCCGATCTCGCGCAAGTACGACACACAGGAGCACGATTTGCCCGTGGAGTGGGTCGACCACTACTGGAATCACGTGCGTGACAACACACCGGCCAATGACGGACCCAGCGATGGTTTCGTTCAGGTTTGCATCCAGGCCGAAGAGTTGTGTTGGGGAGATGCTGGTCTGTATCTGCGCTCGCCCACTGCAGCATTGGGCGGTTCGGCCGTGAGCGCAGCCGGTACGCCGGAACAGAAGGAGCGTTTCCTGAAGCCGTTCCGGGGAAAGGGGCAACCCATCTGGGGCGCGATGGCGATTACCGAGGCAAACGCCGGAAGTGACTCAGCCGCAATCGAAACCACCGCTGAGCTCGACGAGGAGACGGGCGAGTATCTGCTGAACGGCACGAAGATCTTCTGCACGGCAGGCGAGGGTGCTTCCCAGGTCGAGGGCGGTTTCGTCGTGGTCTGGGCCACCGTCGACAAGAGCGCGGGGCGCGGCGGGATCAAGAGCTTCGTCGTTCCCGCTGGAACTCCGGGCATGAAGCTAGTGGGCCTGGAGAAGAAGTTGGGCATTCGCGTTTCTGATACCGCGACTCTCGTGTTTGAGGATTGCCGCGTGCCCGCCGCGAACTTGTTGGGGCGTGCAGAAGTCAAGAAGAAGGATCCGAAGAAGTCGGGTGACAAGGGTTTCAAAGGTGCGATGGCGACGTTCGACGCCAGTCGCCCGATCGTCGCGGCCATGGCGGTGGGTGTCGGACGCGCATCGCTCGATTTTCTGAAGGAAGAACTCGAGCGTCAGGGTGTGACGATTCGCTACGACGCACCGCCCCGCGAGCAGACGGCACTCGAGCGCGACGTGATCGAAATGGAGGCGGAATTGCAGGCCGCGCGTCTGCTCACCTGGCGCGCCGCGTCGATGATGAACCGCGGCAAGCCGAACAGTCTCGAGGCTTCCATGGCCAAGGCCAAAGCGGGTCTTTCGGTCACGCGCATCACCCAGAAGGCGGTCGAACTACTCGGCCCGCTCGGCTACTCGCGCAAACTCCTGGTCGAGAAATGGATGCGAGACGCCAAGATCAACGACATCTATGAGGGGACGCAGCAGATCAATCAGTTGATCGTGGCCCGCAGGATCCTGGAGTATGCCTCGTCGATGCTTCGCTGAGCGATTTGCAAGAGTCCGAGCACCGGGTCGATAATCCACTTTCGCACCAAATCAACCCGAATGCGGCCGACGGCCAGCCCGAGGAGAACGAGAGTGAGTCACGAATTTCTTTCCACGACATGGTTCGAAGAGGCCGAGAAGATCCGCGCCGAGATCAATCCGCCGGTTCCGGATGCGGTCAAGGACCTGGTGATCAATCTCAAGGTGGCGGGCGGTCCCGATGGCGACATCGAGGCAAAGATGGCCGCGGGAAAGTTCGAATTGGGTCTGGCCGCCGATGCTCCGACCACCCTCAACGTTCCCTACGACGTGGCGAAGAAGATGTTCATCGAAGGCGACCAACAGGCGTCGATGCAGGCTTTCATGTCCGGTCAGATCAAGGTTGAAGGCGATATGGCCAAGCTCATGCAGATGCAGACCGCCGGTGCACCGAGCGCCGAATCGATCAAGGTGCAGGAACTGATCAAGGAGATGACGGCCTAATCCGCATTCCTCACTCCGGTGCCCGCGCTCAGTGGGCGCCGGAGGCCCCGACGGCTCGCCCCGCGAGCACCAGGTCGTGGCCGCTGGGGCTCTGGTAAACCCGCAGATCGAATTGCGGGATGGCCGCCAGGATGTGATCGAAGATGTCCGCCTGGATCGCTTCGTAGTTGCCCCAGTCCTGGTCATTGGAAAACACGTAGATCTCGATGGGCAGTCCTTTTTCGTCGGGTGCCAGCTGCCGGACCAGGAAGGTCATGCCCATGTGGATCTTGGGGTGTGCGCGCAGGTAGCGCTCGACGTAGGCGCGGAACGTACCCACGTTCGTCAAACGGCGACCGTTCGCGAGTTCGTCCAGGTCGACCTCGATTGCTTCGTTGTGGCGAGAGAGTTCGCTCCTTTTCTCGTCCAGGTACTCGCCCAGGTACTCGATTTTCGCGAAGCGTTCCAGCATCTCGTCGTCGCAGAAGCGGATTGTGCCGAGGTCGATGTTGACCGAACGCTTGATGCGCCGACCGTTGGACTCCGACATGCCGCGCCAGTTCTTGAATGAATTGCTGATCAGGGCGTAGGTCGGGATCGTGGTGATCGTCTTGTCCCAGTTCTGGACCTTGACGGTGTGCAATGAGATGTCGATCACGTCCCCGTCGGCGCCGTAGCTGGGCATCTCGATCCAATCGCCCCGGCTGATCATATTGTTGGATGCCAGCTGGATGCTGGCGACAAAGCCCAGGATCGAATCGCGAAATACCAGTAGGAGCACGGCACTCATCGCACCCAGTCCGGTGAGCAGTCCCCAGGGTTGCTTGTCGAGCAGGGTCGAGAGCATGAAGATGCCGCCAACCAGATAGAGAAAGATCTGTACGACTTGCACGTAGCCGCGCATGGGCTTTTCGCGGGAGACTTCGGAGCGCTGGTAGATCTCGATGCCCGAATCGAAAAGCGAGTCGCAGACGCGCAAGACGGCGCCAATCATGTAGACGATGGCCAGGCGTTCGGCCCAGACCTGCCCAGCTCCAAGCACAGGAGCTGCCAGATAGAAGAGGGTCGCGGGTGCGAAATGGGCCGCGCGGTGGAAGGTGCGACGGCGCAGGAGCACGTCGTCCCAGTCCGTTTCGCTCGCTGCGACCACGAAACGGACGGCGCGCAGCAGGACCCGCTGCACGATCAGATCGGCGAGCCAGGCGGCCAGAACCAGAGCGACCAGCGCCGTGGTAAGCGCGGCGATCCCGGCGAGTCCCTCGCTCAGGCCGTACTCGACCAGCAGGTCCGTGAACCACTCCGTCATCTTTGAAGCTCCCATTTCGTTGCGGCGGCTCCCCGCCCGGCACCGGGCGCACGAGTTCGGAAGAGTCGCCGGGGTTCATCAATGCCGCGCCCGGGTCGGCTTCGCCACCCCGCGGCCCGCCAGGAGGCGAGTTTCCCGATCCGCGCAGCCGCTACAGATCGCGTTTTCAATGTCCGAAACAGGCCCCAATGAGCAAAGCTCCCTCAGTGCTACTTCTGGACGATGGTGAACTGGAACGCGTGCGTCGCCTACTAGAGCGCGCCGGCACGGACTTTACCCACCTCTCGGGCGACCAGATCGGCGAAACGATCCCCGAGCCCACCGATCTGCTGATCACGACCGGGAAACGCGCGCTTGCGATGCCTCGCAGCGATTCCCTTGAGGATCCGGATCGCAAGCCCATCTGGATCTGCATCCACGGGCACGACGTGAGTTCATTGCGCGAAGAACTGCGCAACCTCGGCGTACACTACCTGGTGCACAGCGCGCTCGATCAGAACTCGCTGAATCTGTTGATCGAGCAGGTCTTGTACAAGCAGGCCGATCGGCGTTGCGCAGCCCGCCTGCCTCTGGGTGTCGAAGTGACATACCGGATCGGAAACGAACTCGACAAGGGCAAACTGGCCGAACTCTCCCTCCAGGGCTGCCGGATCCTGACGCCCGATCGGCTCTACAAGGACACTGAACTCTCGCTCTATTTGCCGCGAGACCTGTCTCTACAGCGCAAGATCGGCCTCTCGGGTCGCGTTTCCCGAAGTGCTCCCTACGAGCCGCAGCCCGGAGTCGAGTGGTACTCGAGCGTGATCATTTTCGAGGATCTGGAGCCGGACGCGGAAACCGTCCTCGAACGCATTTTCTCGGGTGAACTGGCGAGTACCCGGGTTACACCCCTGGGCTCGACACAAGGCTGCGAAACTCTGGAACTCGTCGATGTCGAGCGACGCCAGCACCCGCGTCGGCTGTACAAGCGCCGCATGGCTCTTCTGGCCGCGATCGGAGTGGATGCACCGCAGGTCCTGCTGGGATGCGACCTCTCGCTCAACGGTTTGCGCATCGCTCCGAACGACGATCTTCGCCCCGGAATGCAGATCGCGATCGCACTGTATGGGGATGCGCGCAGCGAGCCGATCATTGTGCAGGCCGAAGTGCGCAGTGACTACGCGGAGAAAGGTCTGGGCCTGGCGTTCCACACGATGACGCCCCAGGCCCACGATCGACTCGAAGCGCTTCTGGTGGATCTGCCGCCGCTGGAGCAAATGACCGACGATCCCGACGATCGCCAGATCGTGGTCTCAGAGATCCTCGAGACCCACTCGGAACTGCCGCAAGACTAGAGTTGTGGTCCGAAGAATGTACCTGGCACGGGGTGTGCGTAGTGACCGGGAATGCGCGAACTCCCGGCCTGTCGCAAGCCGCCCTTCTGCCCCAACCCTGAATGTGATTTCCACCGAACTTCGCAGGGTTGGAAGTTCAT
>JAAELY010000026.1 GCA_024226335.1 bacterium | reverse complement strand
CGGAAGTATGACCATCGCCTTCGCGACCTCGTCCGCTCCACGGGCGACACCGAACATGCGACGCGACATGGTGTTCCTCGTTCGACCGCCCGAGGCTGGCTAACTCCAGCACGTGCCGCTGTTGTGTCGGCTGAAGTTGTCGGCATGGACACGAGGGCGTTGCAGAAGGAAGTGCTCCGACTCCAGAAACGGGTCGTGATCCTGATCGCGTTTCTCCGTCTGCTCTTTGCGCTGCTCCGCGTGTCGGGATTCTCTCTCGGCAAGACGCGACTGCCAGAGGGGGATCGGAAGCAAAAGCTGCTGCGGGCGATCGACCGATCGTGCTCGGTGTTGCCACTGCGTTCTGTGCTACGGGTCCTGCGACTGTCGCGCACACGCTACTTCACGTGGAAGCACGAGGGCGAATGCGGACTCGACGACGTTTCGTCTTGCCCACGCACATCTCCACAGCAACTGACGCCAGTCGAGATCGATGCAATCAAAGAGATGGCCACATCGGACGAGCACCGGCACGTTCCAACGGGAACGCTCGCGCTGCAAGTTCTCGCGCAGAAAAGTCCCGATTGTCGTGCCGAGTAGCTCTGCAAATTTGCACAGCTCGCTTCCGATGCGAGTTTCATTGGTGTGCGGCCTTCCCCTAGTCTGGTCGTAGCCCT
>JAAELY010000025.1 GCA_024226335.1 bacterium | reverse complement strand
TGGAGCACCGGGTGATCGAGAAGCTGGCACACCGCTTCGCGGCTGCTTTTCTCGTCACCGCGGCGACGGCGCGCCGCGAGCTCGGGACCCGCCGCCGCCACCTGGATTTTCGAGAGCTGGCCCTGCTCAAGCAGAAGCACGGTTTGAGCATGCAGGCATGGATCTTTCGAGCCGGGGACCTCGGTATCATCGAGCAGGCTCACGTCCGGACTCTCTTCGCCAATCTCAGCGCCCGCGGCTGGCGCCGCCGGGAACCTGTGGAGTTCAAGGGACAGGAGCGGCCGCGAAAACTCACGCAACTCACGGTCCGTGCCCTCGCCGAAGGCATGTTGAGCGCCGCCCAGGCCGAGCGCATCTGTCCTGGCGTGACCCAAGAGGTCGAGGAGCTCCCCACTCAGCCCGTAGGTGCCATGAGTGCGCGATCACTGCTGCGGTTGCCGGCGGCGGAGCGAGAGCAGTTGCTTGAGCAGGCAGCAGCACTGGTCGCTGACGAGTATGCAGACGGTGGTTCTTTGGCGGGCTTCGAAGCCATGAGTTGGGAGGATCACGTTGACGCTTCGCTCGACGACGAATGATCCCCGGCCTGTTCGTGGCGAGATCTGGTTGGTCCGCTTCGATCCGATCCAAGGCGCGGAGATTGGCAAGACCCGTCCAGCCGTCGTGGTGAACCCGTCATCTGTCGGCCGGCTGCCGCTTCGGATCGTCGTGCCCATGACCAGCTGGCAGGCCAGGTTTGCCACAGTGCCCTGGCTTGTCCACGTCAAGAAGACACGCAGAAACGGCCTCCGGAACGAGTCTGTGGCCGATTGCTACCAGGTGAAATCCATCTCTCTCAGGCGTTTCGCCGCTAAGCTCGGCGACCTCGATGCGGAACAGCTCGAGGAGATCGCGGCCGCGGTCGCGATCTGCGTCGGCGCATGACCTTCGCGGTTGCAAAGATCCGAATCGATGCCTGTTGTCGCTGAGGACCGTTTGTGGCGCAACGCTTATGAACCAACCCGACTTTCGCGGAGCCCGCGGTTCGAATGTGGGTGATGATTTCCACGAACTGTGGGCGCTACGCCAGGCGCTAAAGCTGCTCGACCCGAACTCCGGCCTATCTGCCGTCGTGCTCGAAGGCGTGAAGCCCGAGGATGAGAGAGGAACACCTCCGGATACCTGGGACGGAGTGGATTGCACCTTCTACTACGGCTCAGAGGCGGACTCTCCAGACCGCATAGTCATCGACCAGCTGAAATACTCGTCGGCTGACCGGGACACACCGTGGACGGTCTCTCGCCTGAAAAAGGCCACCAACAAACGCGGGGACAATTCGGTGATCGGCCGGCTGGCGAAGGCGTATAAGACGCTGACGCGCAAGCATCCCAACTTGTGCACTGCGCGTCGCATCAGAGTGCGTCTGGTCAGCAACCAACCTGTCGACGGCTCGGTATTCGAGGCGCTCGCGTCTCCGCCTGCCGCGAACCTCGACGCGGCCAAAGACGCAGAGCGGCCCTCGCGTACAGCGATACGCGCTCGACAACGCAGGGAGCGAAAGCGACCGCGTGCTCGACTACCTTCGGCCGGAAGGCAAGACCCTGGAAGGGATCTTCGGATCGCAGCTGGAGCACGCTGTCCAGAAGCGTGGCGATCGGCAATCAATCCGACTGTTCTGTGCAGGCTTGATCTGTCTGCCGCGTCCGATTCCCGTTGTCCATCTCGCGGCAGTGATCGGTCTCAATCACCATGACGCGCTCGACCTGTGTTCCGATCTCGCTCCTGGTGTTCGAGTCAGAGGCGAAACCATCGGCTTTGCTGACGAAGATTTCGAGCATTTCATTAGGATCGAAGCCGAATCGCATATTCCTGCCGTGAGGAAGCAGATCGCCATCCATTTCCTCAGCCTCCATGAAAGCAACGCCTACGCGGCCGCCTACCTGGCGGAGGCACTACTCGATGCGGGTCGGGGTTCCGAGGTTCTCAAACTTGTCCAGTCGGAACAGGAGCCTCGCGCGATCGGAGATCCAGTCGTCCGGCGAGAAGCACAGCTTCGGCGCCTACGGGTTGCGATGAAGGTCTGCCGCGATTCGGGCAACGACGTGGATGCGCTTCTGACGCTCCTCATCGGGGCAGAGGCGCTCAAGACCGACGCCGCCATGAGAGAGGTGCTCGTCCAGAATCCCGATCTCGCCACACGTTTCGCACGCGACACAGCAGGCCGTGTTGTTCTTCGCGAACCCGGGCTGATCAAGCATCATGGCCCACTGCTCTTCCACCTCATGGCCGTGGATTCCCGGAGAGATGACGGGATCTCGGTACGAGAAAGTCATCGCCATTTGCAGGCATGGCTCCAGCGTAGGACCGAGCAGGTGGAAGCTACGAAGAAGGCGCATCCACACTGGGGACCCAATGCGGTGACTCCGTGGCCGATCGACATCCGGGACATCGCCGCGGAAACGGAGGCAGTGATCCGCATTGGCGGACCAGGGCGAGGTGTCGAATATCTTCGGCGATGGCGACCAAGCACGATCGCGGTCGATGTCGCGATGCTCCTGTCGGAAGAGCTGATTGCCGGCGGCGATGTGGAACTGGTCGAACGATGCGTGAAGGAGGCGCCTCTTTCTGCGCCTTGGGATCTATTCGTCCTCGTGCCGCTGGCCCTTGCAGGCAGAACATCGGAAGTGGAGAGGCTCGAAACCTCAGCGGCGCGTCTTCACC
>JAAELY010000024.1 GCA_024226335.1 bacterium | reverse complement strand
TGGAGCACCGGGTGATCGAGAAGCTGGCACACCGCTTCGCGGCTGCTTTTCTCGTCACCGCGGCGACGGCGCGCCGCGAGCTCGGGACCCGCCGCCGCCACCTGGATTTTCGAGAGCTGGCCTTGCTCAAGCAGAAGCACGGCTTGAGCATGCAGGCATGGATCTTTCGAGCCAGGGACCTCGGTATCATCGGGCAGGCTCACGTCCGGACGCTCTTCGCCAATCTTAGCGCCCGCGGTTGGCGCCGCCGGGAACCTGTGGAGTTCAAGGGACAGGAGCGGCCGAGGAAACTCAGGCAGCTCACGGTCCGTGCCCTCGCCGAAGGCATGTTGAGCGCCGCCCGGGCCGAGCGTATCTGTCCTGGCGTGACCCAAGAGGTCGAGGAGCTCCCCACCCAGCCCGTAGGTGCCATGAGTGCGCGATCACTGCTGCAATTGCCGGCGGCGGAGAGAGAGCAGCTGCTCGAACAAGCGGCAGCACTCGTCGCGGACGAGTATGAAGACGATGGCTCTTTGGCGGGCTTCGAAGCCATGAGTTGGGAGGATCACGTTGACGCCTCGCTCGGCGACGAATGACCCCCGGCCTGTCCGTGGCGAGATCTGGCGGGTCCGCTTCGACCCGATAGAAGGTGCTGAGATCGGCAAGACCCGGCCGGCCGTCGTGGTGAACCCGTCATCCGTCGGCCGGCTGCCGCTTCGGATCGTCGTGCCCATGACCAGCTGGCAGGCCAGGTTCGTCACGGTGCCCTGGCTTGTCCACGTCGAGAAGACACGTAGGAACGGCCTCCGGAACGAGTCGGTGGCCGATTGCTACCAGGTGAAGTCTCTCTCCCTCAGGCGTTTCGTCACCAAGCTCGGCGACCTCGACGCGGAGCAGCTCGAAGAGATCTCGGCCGCGGTCGCGATCTGCGTCGGTGCATGAGAGGGGCCGTCCGTGTCGCCACGCTCATGAATCAGCCTGATTTTCGTGGCGCCCGCGGTTCGAACGCGGGTGACGACTTCCACGAGCTGTGGGCCTTGCGCCAGGCGCTCACGCTGCTCGCACCGAACTCCAGCCTGTCGGCCGTCCTGCTCGAAGGCGTGCTGCCCAACGATGAGAGCGGAACATCGCCGGATACCTGGGATGGCGTAGATTGCACCTTCTACCACGGCTCAGAACCGGATTCTCCAGACCGCATAATTATCGACCAGCTGAAATACTCGTCGGCAGACCCGGACAAGAAGTGGACGATCCCTCGCCTGACCTCCACCACCAATAGACTCCAGGCCAACTCGGTGATCGGTCGACTGGCGAAGGCATATAACGCACTAAACCGCAAGCATTCCGAATTGGTCACTGACCGTCGCGTCAGTGCGCGCCTTGTGAGCAATCAGCCTGTCCATGGCTCCGTACTCGATGCGCTCGCGTCCCCGCCTGCCGAGAACGTTGATCCGTCGGGCGACTCATCGCGGCGGTCCGATCGCGCCAAGCTCGAGAGAGCATGCAAGCTCACTAGTGAGGCCTTCGATTCTTTCACAGATGCACTGGATCTCTCAGAATGCGGCCACGACTCACGTTTTCGACTTGAAGAGAAGATCCTGGCGCAGGTAAGCGAGTGGACCGACGAAGATGCGCGTTCATCGGTCGACCACCTGCTGCGATTCGTGCGCAAAAGGATGATGCCTGAGGCCAAGGGCGAGATAATCACGCGCCAGTCGATCCTCGTCGAGTTCGGTTTCTCGGATCCACGTGCCCTGTTTCCCTGTTCGACACAGATCAAGAGCATCGACCAGCTGATCCTGCGCGGGGCCTCACGTCGAGTGGTCGATCTCCAGCGCCGCGGCGACCAACGGATCTGCATACACGGTGAGGGTGGATGTGGGAAGACGACGGCACTACAGGAGATTGAAACATTACTCCCCAAAGGATCACGGATTATCGTGTTTGACTGCTATGGGGGAGGGAGCTATCTCGATTCCGACGGATACCGGCATAGATCGCAAGACGCCTTCCTTCAACTCTCGAACGACCTTGCGGCTCGTCTGCGAATTCCGCTTCTTGTCAGCCGCAACTCCGACCTCGACTACCCGAGAGTCTTCAGCCGGCGGCTGGCCAGGGCAGCTGAGGTAATCGAGTCCGTCGATCCCTGCGCTTTGCTTGTCATCGCCGTCGATGCTGCGGACAATTCGGTCACGGCGGCAAGCAGCCGAGTTCCGTCCGAAAGAAGCTTCGTTCATGACTTCATGCATCTCGGTAGCATCCCGAGTAACGTGCGCTTGGTCATCACGGCGCGAACCGGTCGCCTTCCCGACCTTGATCTGCCGCAATCGTGGGAAAGACGGGAGATGCCGAGTTTCTCCCGTGCCGAGACCGCGGACTACGTTCGAGCCTCCTGGGTCGATGCGCCTGAGGCTTGGCTCGATGATTTCCACGAGCTTTCTCGCGGCAACCCCCGCGTACTGCGATACGCGCTCGACTACGCAGGGAACGAAAGCGACCGCGCGCTCGACTACCTTCGGCCGGAAGGCAAGGCCCTAGACGGGATCTTCGGATCGCAGTTGGAGCATGCTGTCCGGAAACGCGGCGAGAAACGAGTAGTCGAAGAATTCTGGGCGAGCTTGGTCTGTCTACCGCGCCCGATTCCCGTTGTTGATCTTGCGGCAGTGGCCGGTCTCAATGAGCATGAAGCGCTCGATCTGTGTTCCGATCTCGCTCCAGGTGTTCGCCTCAGCGGTGCTACCATCGGCTTTGCGGACGAGGATTTCGAGCATTTTATCCGGGCCGAAGCCACACCGCATCTTCCTGCCGTGAGGGAGCAAATCGCCGAGTATTTCACCCAGCAGCACGAAAGGAACGCCTACGCGGCTGCCTATTTGGCGGAGGCATTATTCGATGCGGGCCGCGGTCACGAGGTACTCGAGCTGGTCAAGAGAGAGCCTCAGGCCATCGGAGATCCGGTCGTCCGGCGGGAAGCGCAGATGCGGCGGCTACGGGTCGCGATGAAGGTGTGCCGTGAGTCGCACAACAACGTCGATGCGCTCCTCACGCTCCTCATCGGAGCGGAGGCACTCAAGACCGACGCCGCGATGAGGGAAGCCCTCGTCGAGAATCCCGATCTCGCAGCACGCTTCGCACGCGACACAGCAGGTCGTGCTGTTCTTCGTGAGCCCAGCCTGATCAAGCATCATGGCCCACTGCTCTTCCACCTCATGGCGGCGGATTCCCGGAGAGATGACGCGATCTCGGTACGAGAAGGTCATCGCCATTTGCAGGCATGGTTCCAGCGCAGGACCGAACAAGTGGAAGCTGAGAAGAAGGCGCATCCACACTGGGGACCCAATGCGGTGACTCCGTGGCCAATCAACATCCGGGACATCGCAGCGGAAACAGAGGCAGTGATCCGAGTCGGCGGACCAAGGCGAGGCGTTGAGAACCTTCGACGATGGCGACCACGCACGATCGCGCTAGATGTTGCGATGCTTCTGTCGGAAGAGCTGATTGCCGGCGGCGATGTGGAACTGGTCGAACGATGTGTGAAGGAGGCGCCTCTTTCTGCGCCTTGGGATCTATTCGTCCTCGTGCCGCTGGCCCTTGCAGGCAGAACATCGGAAGTGGAGAGGCTCGAAACCTCAGCGGCGCGTCTTCACCATAGACGTCTCATCCGGCTTGATGTGCTCAACAATGCTTGGCGAGATGACGATACTACTGCCAGGCGCCTTGATGCGATCCTGACGGCGTGCGAGATCATAGCGGCGCGGGGCGGAGAGCTCGAGCGGATCGCGCACGTCGTTGAACTGTTTGCCGAGCCAGAGTATCGCCGGCATACAGGACGGCCAACAACTCTTGATCTCTCTCTCCGAGCCTGTGCTCTGCAGAAGCGATGCACTGGACAAGAGTTGACGCTGGATGCATTCTGGCCCGACGCACCAGGAGACGATGACGCTTCGGTGACGCGGAAGGCGCAAGGCCAGAGATCCGACACGGAGAACAAACGGACGGCCCCGGCGTTTCTGACGCCTCTGGTCAAACTCTATGACATGCGTGCCCAAGTCTTGACGGGAGCGCTTGCGCCCGATGAACTAAACGTGCAACTCCAGAAGGAGATGGAGCACCTTTACAGAGAGGAGCACTCGTTTTCGCGTAGTGGAGCGACGATGATGCGGTCCAGGATTGCAGAATCGTTCGCTCGCTTGCTGGTAGTGCCGGGGATCGATAGAGCGGCGCTCCTCGGTAGCACTTTAGCGATGTGCAACTCCCGAAACGGGGCGTCCCAGAGTGTCAACTTGCAGGTCCTTGCCCGCTTTGCCCTCGACAGAACGCTGCATCCGGCAATTCTCCAGGCGGTGACCGGTGAGGTTGACGCCATCCGTCACGCGAGAACCGGTGCGAGGGAGAAGCTCGAACGCTTGCTGCATCTCGCACGGTTCGTCGTCCCCTTGAGTCATGGCGACGCTGAGAGTATCTTCAACGATGCCATCGAAGTCTCAAACGACATTGACTACGAGGTCTTCCATCAGATCGCGCTGTTCGAGCCGCTGTCGCAACGCGCTGTCGGTACCATGAAAGGAGAGTCACGGCGACGCGTGGCAAGGGACTACGCGATTGTCACCGGCGACGCGGCCGTCAGGCTATCCGGATATGGGGAGTTTCCGTGGAAGGCAACCGCACGCGCGCTTTCGACTCTTGGTGTGGACATGGCGCTCGCCGCAGCTGGTCGCTGGGGAGATTGTGGCCTCGTCGAAAATGCGGTTTTCCTACCGCCGGTGTTAACGGCGGCATTGGATGGGGACGACGTTTCGCCGCCGCATGTCGTTGGACTGACACCTTTGTTGGATGATGTCGGTATCGAGCTCGTTGAGCTGATTGCTGCGAAAGTAAAGAACCGGGCTTGGCAAGGAGGCCCTACTTCGGTGGCCGAAGAGGTAGCCCGAGATGAGATGCTTCGATTCGGTCGAGGAAGGCGACCACAAGTCTTGAAGGCCCTCGATGCGCTGTCAATTAGCGGAACCCGCGGCCGTTGGCTCGAGCACCTGGCCCGAGCGACAGAGTTTCATGAACGCAGCAGTGGCCGGATTCCAACGAGCAGTCAACCGGAGGAAGCGCCGCCGGGAGAGGCGCCCCCGTCAGCTCTGGAGGCTGACCGATTCACTAGCCCTGACATGCCTTTGTGCCGCTTCGTGGAAGCCGCGGAGATTGCCGCGGAAGTCAGACGCGACCACGAGAGCGCCCACGCATCGAGTGGCTATGCGTCCACTTCCGAAACCCTCAATCGCATACGGTCCGGTGTGGCCATCGGTGACAGGGCGGCCCATCTCGAGGCGCTCCACGCATGGCAGATGATGGAGATGTTTGACACGGACGATGCCTTCATGGAAAGCAACAATGTTGCCGATGCTATTACTGCTTGCATCGATGCATGGTTCGGAGAGTCGCCTTCGATCGACGCCTGGTGCAGAAACCGACTGCTGAGGGTGATCGTGGACAGACTGCCGGGTTTCTGTCGCTGGCTCGCTATCGGGGAGTCTCGGCTCCCATTTCTCCTTGAGAAAACGTCAGCCTCTCCTCAGCAAGTATGTACCGCGCTGATCGAAGGGATGGAGCGCCATGCTGGTGTGCTCGAGGCACAAACCGTCTATGCGCTCGTCGGTCTGACAGCAAGCTTTCTCGATCCACGGGAAGCAGCGCAGCTCGCGACACGATATGTCGAACGACTTGTCGAGCGGATCCCTTCAGCCGAGCGAGATCGTTGGGATCTGGACGATATCCCTCGGTCTTCAGAACGGTCCATTGCCCGCCTGATCTATGCTTTCATGGGAGACGTGGACGTTCGGATGAGGTGGCGGGCGGCTCACGCTGTAAGGCAACTCGTTCGTCTTGGCGAATCAGGCATCGTAGCAGAGCTGATGACGCTCTACGGCCGAGACGTCGAGGCCAGCTTCCGCGTTCCCGAGGCACCGTTCTACGGGCTGGCGGCTCGTTTGTGGCTTGTGATCGCGCTCGAACGCGTGGCCAGCGAGTCACCATCGGCCATGGCAGAGCATGGTGATGCCCTCGTCGATATTGCATGTGATGAGAATCTTCCCCACGTTCTTCTGCGGGCTCTTGCCCGGTCGGCGCTCCAGAAACTCAGCGCGAGCGGAGTGGTGACGCTCGACGAGGAAACCGGCGCGGCGCTGGAGACCGCAAACGTTAGCCCGATTCCTCGGAGGAGGGCCAGAGGATCGCGACACTTCTTCGGGCTTTTTGGACCAGCGGATACCGCAGAGCGGCGTTTCAACTTCGATTCCATGTTTACGTTGCCTTATTGGTACAGTGGGGCTCTCAAGGCTTTCTCGGATCTTGACGAAACGACTTTTCTCGACGCTGCGGAGCGATGGATCGTGGGTCGATGGGGCGTTGAGGCTGATGTTCGGTCTTTTGATAGCGAACGTCGCTCCCGCAGGTTCTCCGAGAGAACCCGCAGCTTGAGCTACAATGACAATGGTTCAAGACCGATTCTGGAGCGATTCCAGACCTATTTGGAGTGGCATGCCATGTGGTGCGCGACGGGTGAGCTGATGCTCAGCCACCCACTCGTCAGCGCGAAGCCGGAAGACGAGTGGCACACACTGGAGAGTAGGCTGCGGAAGGAAGGTCTGACCGACCCGCCCTTGTGGCTCGCTGACGTGCTCAGCCCGTTGCCTTTGGAGGGCGGGCTGTGGAATGTGCCAGGTGGTGATCTGGAGCCCTGGGTAGAGGCGGTGGGTGACGCTGAGTTTCTGGCAGAGTTGGGGCTTGCGAGCAGCGAAAGCTCGCTTGTCGTCGGAAGCAGGCACGAAACGTACTCCTACGAGTTCAGAGCAGACGCCAGGGTGGCGACCGCTCTCGTATCACACAAGAATGCCGGCGCGCTCGTCCGCGCACTTCAGACCATCGAAGACTCCCACGACTACCGAATACTCCCCGATGGCGACAGCCTGGAGATCGACTCGCATCCTTACAAACTCGTAGGATGGCTGGCTGGCAATTATCGAGTCCCCAGGTTGGATGAACACGACCCATTGCGATTCGAGGCACGCGCGATTGAATGCAAACCGTCGAGCAAGACAGCCAAGGCCCTTCGTGTTCAGTTCCAATACGACGGTCAGGCAGCGTGGGTCACGGAGCGATCCCGCCAGCCTGTTCTTCGCTACGAGGCCTGGGGTAACTTCTCCGATCTTGAGGAGCGAAGACGATCTGACAGATCCATTCGCTCCAGAGGCTACCGGCTCTTTATCGACCGCGAAGCGCTGAGTCGCTTCCTCGGCCAGCGTGAGCTTGATTTGATCGTGGAAGTCGAGATCAACAGGAGCAATAAGGGCGATGGAGAATCATGGCAATATGACAAACGAGAAAAGAAGGCAGCCCGCTTCCACCGAATCTACGTCTTCCGTCGAGACGGCAGCATCGAAGCCGCCGAAGGACGTATTGGAACTTGGAAAGCACCTCGTCCGTGAGCTGGGTTTTGCCGATAGCGTTGATACGCTTGGCCGGTGGATGGCGCACCATGTGGCTGAACTGATCGACGCTGCGGAGAATGACGCCGAACCCGCTCGACGAGCAAAGTCACGAAAAGATGCGGAAGAGACGATCTTGCGGCTCTGGGAACACCGGCGCACGATGCCCGGCCACGCCCACCCGCTTCAGCGATATGGTGAGGTTCTTTCGGTGCTGCATCGGCTGAGACCCGGGGCGAATCCCTTTGGCTACCACGTCTATGGCCGCGGGAAGAGGCGCGACGAACTAGCCGCCGGACTGTTTGACACAATTTCACGGCTGATCATGGCTCTTCTCTTCATGCAGTTGCCTCCTGAGACTGCCGCGATCCGAGCGCCGGATGTCGCCGTGGCTGCGCTCGATAAGGACGAGCAACGGACGGTGATGTTGCTAGAAGAGTGGGGGCGCCTCTTCGAGTCAGAATCCAAACGGAGTACGCCGCGCCGAGGTGAGAACGATGATCCAGCAACCCAGGTAGAGCTGAGTAAGGCGGCGTTTCGCCTTACTGAGGGCGCCATGGCTACGCTCGAGGCCTTGCAGGCGAGCCTACACGAAATGGCGGCTGAGCTTTCCGTGATACCAGAGAATGCCGAAGAGATCCAGGCGATTAAGGGCAGTGCTGATGCGGCTGGCTCGACACCCGAGAGCGCTGAGTCAGGAGCGAGCGGCGATTAGTGAGGCGTGCCGCCAGGACCGGGCTCGCGGCCGAGCGGCCGGTCAGCTCGGATCGGGAATCAGGGTCCCACCCACTTCGGGCGCCATTGTGCCTTGTATGCCGCAATAGTTTACCCTCCGCAGTCGAGTGTCACAGCCGAAGGAGACGGATCCGGC
>JAAELY010000023.1 GCA_024226335.1 bacterium | reverse complement strand
TAGTATTCAGACTGCCCGGTGCCGTCCGGGTTCATATGAAAGAGGAGGCGCGAGAAATAGTGTGCTGTGTCCGAGTACTCCCAGCGCGTGTACAGCAGCTGGCCGTTGTTGAGCACCGTCGGACACCAGCTATGGTCCTGGTCGAAACAGAGCCGGCGCATGTTCTGGCCGTCTGCGTCCATGAGGTAGAGATTAGCGACCGCATCCTTTCCGCCCACACACGGGATTCCCTGGAAGACGCGTGTCGAGTCGAACACGATCTTGCCATTGGGCAGGTAGCAGGCGTCGTAATTGTCCACGTCCGCATATTCGCCCGGCGTCACCTGGCGCAGGCCGGTGCCGTCGGCGCGCATCTCCCAGATCTGCCAGCGGTTGTGGCTGCCGATCATCGAGAACAGCATCTTCTCTCCGCCGAAATCCAGATCGACATCGGCCACCATCCTCGACGTCTCCGGCTTGAACAGCGTCGTCAGCCCATCCTCCGGCCGTAGCGGGTTGAGGAGGGCAATCTCATTGTCGTAGCCTTTGCGGGGCAAGGCGCAATTGCCCTGCCAATTGCGCGGCAGGCCCAGCAGGTCCGCGCTCCGCTTGATGAGGAGGATGCGGTCGAAATCGAAGAGCGGGTTCGCCAGGAGCGCTTCCCGTTCGAGGGCCAGCAGCGCGTCGACGTCCTCGACCCCCTGGGGATTCCCGTCCGCGAGAGCTGCGCGCATTCCGGGCAGACACTGCTCGAAGACCTCTAAGCTCTGCAAGTAGACGGCTGCCTCGGTGTATTGCCCGGGGAAGCTCTCCGAGAGATCGTCGATGGCGCGCCGCAACGCCGCTACGTTCACCCGGTCGAGTTCCGATGCGGCCTGCCGGAAGCGGCACGCCGTAACGTATAGATCGAGCCAACGCGAATCGTCTGCCGCCCCGGCAACCTGCGACGCCTTGTCGAGCTTCTTCCGCAATCCTTCGCCCGCGTCGCGCGCCGCATTCCGGATCATTGCCAGGCTCAGTTCCGTGTCATCTCCAGCGCGCAGCCATCTGCGGTAGCCCTGCCAGCCGAGATCCCTTTCCATCCAACCGGCTTCAACGGGGAAGTCCTCCAGCATTTGGTGTCCGAATGCGCCGGCTGGGTCGCCGGGCTGTCCGAAATGAAAGCGCCGCAGTTTCCATACGGTCTCGAACTTCAGAACGAGGTGGTTCTCGCCGCGTTTCAGTTCGAGCACAACCCGCTCTGGCTTGCCCGCCTCGTCAGGTTCGCGTGACAGCAACCTGCTTCCATTGAGCCACACCTCGACGGGACTGTCGGTACCGATCTCAGCTTCGAATCGCAGCGGCCTCGCTGTGGTCACAGTCCGATAGAGAACGACGGCGCCGTTCGCGATGGGGACCGTCAACTCATGCACCGCTCCGTCGACCCAGTCCACGCGCTCTTGCCACAAGAGCCCGCCTTTGGCGCCCGTGGCTTTCAGGTCGACCTTTTGCGTGAGGATGGTCTGCGGAAACCCGTTTCTCCTGTGAAAACCTACCGCGTACCACGGTCCCAACGCGACGTCCGGGTCGGCCAGCCATGCTTCGTAGCGCGCGCGCGATGCCAGCATCGTCTCCGCCCAGGTGGCCTTTTGGACGTAGACATCGGGTTCGTTCGCCGCGCGTTCCTCCGCCGCCCACGACGCCTCGGCGACCAAACAGAACACTGCCGCCACGAGAGTAGTTGTGAGCAAGTTGCGCCTATTGAACATGGTCTTGATTCCGCCCGCCTTGAGCATCTGGGTAAATGTTGAACCGGTTCATTTTCAGTGCCAATCCGGCGCCTCTGCCATTACGCTCGCGTTGATCTCGAGTAACTGGCGTTTGAGACGAGCGAAGATCTCGGGATGCTGATCCGATACATCGATTCTCTGCGCGGGATCTTCCGCTAGATCAAACAACTGGAACCGATGGTAGTTGCCTGACTTGAGGACAGGGATCCACGATTCCTGAAACACGTTCAACCGCATGAATTTGCTGCGCAGTCGCTCGGCGTCCTTGTTCTTGAACACCTTGTAGAAATAGTCGGTCCTCTCAACCCAAGGGACAAGCTCTGGGCTGTTAGCTTTCCTCAAGACTTCTTCGATTTCCTTCTCCACCTGGACGATGGCTGCCCTGTCCCTCGGAAACACGTAATCGCGATACGCAACCATCGAGTAGTTGCCGTCTCGGATTGCCAGGGACGGGTTCCCCGGCAGATGCCAGTAGAGCGGCTGGCGCCGAGCAAACTTGTTGCTATGGCCGATCAGCAACGGCAAGATATCCGAACCGTCGAGATGGACGCCCTCAGGTTCATCGATGCCGAGGAGGCCACAGACTGTCGGCAGCAGATCGACGACTCCAGCCGGTTCGTGCTCGACATGCCCGCCCTTGATGGTCCCCGGCCAATACAAGATCCCGGGGACTCGGATGCCGCCTTCGAAATTGGAGCCCTTTCTGCCACGGAGGTTTCCGTTGCGATCATCGCGATAGCTACCGTTGTCGGATGTGTAGAAGACCAGAGTGTTCTCGAGCGAATCGACTTCCTTCAACTTGTCGAGCAG
>JAAELY010000022.1 GCA_024226335.1 bacterium | reverse complement strand
GGTTGCCCTTGACTGCGGACTCGAATTCATCGAGCATTTCCTGGTCAGTCCATCCAGCCGGATAGATGCCGAGCGGCGGCCCACCGCCTGCGAACTTCTGCATCCGAATCGCCTGATGTCGCTGCATGAAGACTTTCCGTAGCCACGCCCCGTACATCGAACGGATGAGCGGCCGGCCTTCGTACCGGGCGCCTACCATCTCGTGAACGAACAGAATCACCTGCTCGATCGGTAGCGTCTCCTGGTACTTGAACCCTTGGCGGAACCGCTGCGCGTCGCTGTACGTGCGTTCGATGCGCTCCAGGTTGTCCGACCCGTCGAGCACCCAGCCCATCGGATCGACGCTTGAAGGTTCTAGCCAGTGGATGCGATCGTAGACGACCTTCGAGCCCTCGCGGCGCATCGTGAACGCCGACATAGAGAACCCATCGCGGAAGCAGCGGGCGTGCTCCTGGAGGCGTTGACGCCACGACGATTGACACCACACCTCACGGCCGTAATTGTCGTTCGTTTCCCGTAGCAGATTC
>JAAELY010000021.1 GCA_024226335.1 bacterium | reverse complement strand
CCCGCTACCGCATACGGTGCGATGCACGAGTGCAAACTCGCGTATGCACCTCCGCGTTACGGAACAAACTGGTTGCGGTCCAGCTCCAGCGAGCGCATGATCCGCTGGAATGCGGCGCGGGTCAGGCCGCACTTGTCGGCGGCGTGGGTCACATTCCCACCGCTCTTGGCCAGCGCCCGCTCGATGAACCGGCGTTGGAAGGCCTGCAAGGCTTCCTGCTTGCCGTCCTCGTAGGACAGCCCTTCGAGGTTTTGCGTGAACCACGGTCCTTCGTTTTCGCCGAGGCCGAGGTGTTCCGGCAGGATCTCTTCGTCGCGTACGAGTACCAGGGCACGCTGGACGCAGTTTTCCAGTTCGCGAACGTTGCCCTTCCAATTGTGCCCCTTCAGCTCCGAAATCGCTGCGGCCGAAAGGTAGGGCGGGCAAGTTGCGTGGGCCGCGATCTGACCCGAGTACTTGGCGAGGAAGTGCGTGGCCAGCGGGAGAATGTCCTCAACCCGCTCGCGCAACGGCGGCAGGTCGACAGTCACGACGCGCAGACGATAGAGCAGGTCCTCACGGAACTCGCCGTCCGCGACACGCTTGCCCAGATCCCGGCCGGTGGCAGCGACGAGCCGAAAATCCACAGGTTTGGCGGTCGTCGTGCCCAGGGGAACGACGGTTTTCTCCTGAAGCACTCGCAGCAGCTTGCCCTGGAATGCCGGGGACATGAGGGCGATCTCGTCGAGGAACACGGTGCCGCCGTCGGCCCGGCTGAAGATGCCCTCGCGATTCCGGTCCGCCCCGGTGAAAGCGCCCTTCCGGTGTCCGAACAACTCGGATTCGAGCAAAGTGTCGGGAAGTGCGGCGGAGTTGACGGCGAGGAACGGCCGATCGCGCATCTCGCTCTGGTCGTGGATCGCACGGGCGACCAACTCCTTGCCGCTCCCGCTTTCCCCCTGGATCAGCACGGACATCGGCGTCGGGGCGACCTTGCGCACCAGATCGAGCACAGACGTCATTCGCGGATCTTCGGCGATGATCAGCGGCCCATCCTCGCCCGGCGATGGCTTGAGCCGGCTGGCCTTCTCCCGAATCACCGCCTCCTGTCCGTAGCGCACGATCGTCTGCAGCACCTCTCCGTTGTCGAACGGCTTGGTGATGAAGTGGACGGCCCCGCGCCGCATCGCCTCGACCGCAAGCTCGATGGTCCCGAAGCCGGTGATCAACACGACGTGCGTTTCGGGGTACTTTCGTCCCAGGGCGGAGAGAAGCTCGACTCCCGACATCCCTTCCATGGCGATGTCGGACAGCACGACGTGCGGTACCCAGT
>JAAELY010000020.1 GCA_024226335.1 bacterium | reverse complement strand
TGTCGTCACTGCTAGCTAGTCCTCTCTATCGGCTCTTGCCGGTCCCCCATCTGGGGGACCGGCAAGAGCCGGTTACAACCGAAAGTTGTGGATCGAAGGAATAGATCGGGGGACGTATCCTTTCGTGTGAATTGCAAACGCACGATCGGCCCTGTGCCGAAAAAGGACACGCCGCCCATGCTGAGAGTAGTCGAGAACGAGCAGAACGGGAACCCGGAAGCTCGGATGAGCTTGGACGAGATCGCGCACGAGGGCGCACGGCGGATGCTGAGCATCGCGCTGCAGGCGGAGGTTGCCGAGTACGTCGAGGCGGCCGCAGGACAACGCGACGAAGACGGCCACGCCCTGGTCGTGCGCAACGGGACCGCTGGGCCGCGCCAGATCACAACGGGCGCGGGAACGATGGAGGTGGAAGCGCCACGCGTCCACGATCGCCGCGACGATCATCGCTTCAGCAGCCAGATCCTTCCGCCGTACATGCGCAAGAGTCCGAAGGTCGCGGAAGTGCTCC
>JAAELY010000019.1 GCA_024226335.1 bacterium | reverse complement strand
GGCGCATTCCGACCCGCAGACTGCCGGGCGGACGGAGTCACGAACTCTCTTACGCGTACTGAGTCCAGGGAACGGGTCAGATGGCCTGCTCCGAGAAGACCTGCGGACTCGAAAGGCACATTCTTCGGACCACAACCCAATCAATGCGACGAGCCTTGGCGGTATGACCTGGGAAAGGCCCGAGCGAATCGCGAGTGGCCAGCCGCCCGTCTTGAGGCTCTGCGTGGGGATCTGGGACTCGCAGCTGGAGAGGCGTTGCCAGCGCAAGTGAGCAGCCGCGCCTCAGCGTCGGATTTTCAAATAGGCGTTCCAGATCTTCGTTGCGTAGTGAACGGGCGAGTGGTCAACGAGACCGTCCAGAACCACCCCATCGAAGCGTCCGTCCAGCCACGCGTGAAAGGCGCTTTTCGCAGTGTAAGTGGCACCCTCGAGACGATCCACCATCTCCCGCCATCGCCCCAGGTCGTCGTGGATGAGTCCGATCTCTGGCGTCGCGGGATCCTCGGCGATGTATTTGACCTGACCGACGTGCTTGAATGGACCGCGCGGTGGAACGAGGGTGACGATGTCGTTCTGATTGACGAATCGATAGTGCTGCTCGACGTAGTCATCGTGATACACGCGGTCTCCGACACGCGGCGAGCCAAAGGTGTAGACGCCCTGCTTGCCCCGGTATCGGCTCGAGGCCAGGGTGGCGAGCGCACCGCCCAGACTGTGCCCGGTGAACCATATGAACGGCGGGCTCTCGCTGCGGCTGTGTTCCTCTAGACAGCTCTCCACATCCTCCCAGACCTCGCTGAGCGCGCTGCGAAAGCCGCGATGGACAGAACCGCGACTGCCGACCGCGCGCTCCGGCCAGACGTCGGCGTCGGCCAGCAAGTCCTTGACCTCCTGGATCTGGGTGCCGCGGAAAGACACCACCAGGAAGGTCTTCGCCTCATCGCGAGCGATGTAGCCCTGCGTCCCGCCCAGGAACTCGCCGGCTTGCTCGCTAGAGTCGAGCCACTTCTCAAGAACGAGCCCGGCCGATTCGAGCTGCCGGCTGACGTCGGCCTCCTCGAGGTATGCGAGCAGCGCGAAATCCGCCATCCATGACGCATTGAGGAGATCAAAGCAGGTCGCGGCCGGGTTGAAGGCATGTTTCTTCCCGCCGGCGAAGTACGCGTAGTCGAGCGCGGGGTCGAAGAGCGTCGCAAACGAGAGACTTTCGGGCAGGTATTTCTGCGCTGGCTTCCTGGGCATCGGCAATCCTCGATCAAAGGGGGAGGGAGACCTTAGGGACAGGTGGCGTTCTGAATGCCGAGCCGGCTAACCCAATCTCGCGTCACCGCGCGGTCCACGCCTGTCGCTTCGAGCGCGCAGTAGTCGTTCTTGCGGTCAGTTCGTTCCTGCGCGGACGGCAGAGTCCCGCCGTCGTCGCATTCTGTGGCATCCACGCGAATCTTGTGTCCTGCGAGCTTAGACTGGAGCAGGTACTGCTGAACAGGCGCCCCTGCGGACAGGCCGTTGCGACTATTCTCGATGGTGCTGAGTCCCATCTTGACCAGTTCGTTGACGTCGGTGTAGTTGCACTGGAACACACCCGCGGTGCTGACCCCGAGCTTGGCGTGGGCCTGATCGAGGGCGATGAGTCCATCCAGGACGCTCAGGATGGCTGCATCGCGAGGGCCGAGCTGTTTCGCGTATTTGCCGATGGCCTCATTCGCCGCTTTATCCGCAGCGTCGTACTCCGCCAGACGCCAATGGGACATGGCTTTCAACATCAGGGCGTTGCCCCAGAGCTCATTCCCGCTGAGCTGAGATCTCTGAATCGCGTTGAATCCGTCGATGATCCCGATCGTCATGCGGTAGCCGCCGTTGCGCACGCCGAGCAAGGCCGCTGTCGTCTCCTCGGGCGCAGTCCGTAGCTGCATGTCTGCCGTGGCCGCGTCGCTGAAGGCGCTCTGCGCCTCGCGCAGTGCCCGAGTCGTACCGCAGCCGATCGAAGTGAGCAGGAACAGAGTCAGTAGCGGGACCAGGGTGCGGTGAATGTTCGGGATCCAAGTTCTCATGATGCGAGCTCCGTCTCGAGTTCGGTGGCGAAGGCCGAGAGGTCGAAGGCCTGGCCGTTTGCGATGGCAGCCGTGTGTTGCTTCAGCACCTGGCGCAGCTTCGCGATCTCCCCTTCGCCGAGCTGAGTGCGGCCGAGTTCATCGAGAGCCACCGACACCAACCCGCGGACGACCTCGCCGCGGGTCAACACCCAGGCGGCCTTGGGATCTAGGTCGCCCCGGAAGACTTGATCGAGTACCACGTCGAGCACGGCGGCGACCGCCACCTGAGCGTCGCCCGGCAGCTCCTGAATGAACTCCTGGCGGGTTGCCACGGCCGCGACCGAGGACTTCAAGATGTCGGTCGCGAGAGCGGTGCCGAGGCGTTGGTCGCCTCGCTTGCGGATCACCCCGACAGCAGCCTCCAACGCGACCTTCAGGTTTTCGTTGACCTCGCCCGCCTGGTCGACGAGCCAGCCCGGATTCTCGACGAACTGGTCGAGCACAGCCTCAGTGACATCGAGCAGCTCTTCTCGACCGAAACGCGGCTGCCAACGCTCGCCGGCCGCCGGTTCGCGCGTCAGCACGTCCAGAGCGGTGCTCGCCCCGGTGAGCAGCAGGTTCTTCTTCGGGTCGTTCGCGAGCTCTGGCCATAGCAGCGGAAGATTCTCGCCGGTCTTGTCGAGCACCATGCGGCCGATCTCGGGCAGCATGCTCGTCTGGAAGAGACGGTCGTAGTCCGCAAGCTCGGTCGCCACCTGACCGAGCAGGGTGCGTAGCCCGTCGTTCCCGCCCTTGACGAGGATCTCCGGGTGTTCGCCGAGCGTACGCAGTGCAGCATCGGCCAGCACCTCGAGCGAACTGGTGCTGAAGAGCGCGTCGAGCTCTCCTTCGGGACTGTCGACGATCAGGCCCAGCAGCGCCGATCCGACGTTCGAGACCAGCGCCTGCTCCCCAGCGCCAGAGACGCCCAGGTACTCCTTGGGGTTTTCGACGACGAGCCTGCCGCCACTGCTCACGACGCTGCGGAAGACGACTTCCGCCCACGCCCGGACGCGCCCCTCTTTGAAGGTGTTCGCGCCTTCCGCCGCGCGAATCGCCTCGATGTGAGCTTCCACGTCCTTCACCAAGGAAGTGGTCAAGGTGGTGATGAGCTGCTGGACCTTCGGGTCCGAGCTCAGCAGCGCACTCTCCTCCCCGAGCGACTCGAGAGCCCCGAGCAGCATGCGTTGGGGTAGGTCGCCAAGCGGCACCTCGGAGAACTCGATGTCGTCGAAGCCGCGCAAGACGGCCGTCACGATCTTCCCGCCCTTGGAGCCGGGATCGATGGCGCCCGGCACGTTGGTGAAGTAGTCGATGCCGGTCTCGATCATCGTACCGGCGATGCGCTGGGCCACGCTGGGATGAGGCTCGGTCTCACGCTCCCACTGCCGAACCGTAACCAGCGCAAGCATGCCATCCCGATCTGGATACGGACCGCTGCCGCGATCGGCTTCCGTCTCAGACCACTGCAGGAGAAGCGCGTCGGTGTGGAAATCCACGAGCTCTTGCTTCTCGTCTTGGTTCAGAGGCGGCCCCGCATCGCCCAGCCTGCCTGCGAGCTCCTGCAGGCGCGCAGGTTCCAGGAGCGCGACATCCCGGTTGCTGAAGAAGACTTGGGCGGAGGCGGAGTTTCGGACCGGGTTGAAGTTCGGCAGCGGCAGCACCAGCTCTCTGCCACGCGCCGAGTCGACGTAGGCGCGCTGAGCCTGAATACCGAGCCGAACGCCAGTGCGGATCGCGAACAGCACAGCGGTTGCTGCATCCATCGCTCACTCCCTCCTCTGCCCGACACGCCCGCCTTACTCCGCAATCGATGAAGCGCCCACACACCTTCCACCCGGTGATCGAGCAAACCGAGCGAGGGGACCCGGATCGCCAGCGATTCTGATCCAAACCGAGACAGCAAGTCAACCGATAGTCCGCGAAAACCCGGTACTGGTTGAAACCGGCGTTGGTGCGTGAATCAAATCACGGCCGAGGCTCCCCACTCCCATGATCTTGATCAGTCGCCGATCGCGACGGATTCTGGTCGGCCGTCGGCCATCATCCGATTTAAATACTGTACAGATCGCAGGAACCCCTCCGCCTGAGGGAGCGGTGAGTTGAAGACGAGACGCAGTGTCAGCGCCGTTTCGATTGCGTGATCGGAGATCGTTCTCGGGATATAACCGAAAGTTGTGGATCGAAGGAATAGATCGGGGGACGTATCCTTTCGTGTGAATTGCAAACGCACGATCGGCCCTGTGCCGAAAAAGGACACGCCACCCATGCTGAGAGTAGTCGAGAACGAGCAGAACGGGAACCCGGAAGCTCGGATGAGCTTGGACGAGATCGCGCACGAGGGCGCACGCCGGATGCTGAGCATCGCGCTGCAGGCGGAGGTTGCCGAGAGTACGTCGAGGCGGCCGCAGGACAACGCGACGAAGACGGCCACGCCCTGGTCGTGCGCAACGGGACCGCTCCGCCGCGCCAGATCACAACGGGCGCGGGAACGATGGAGGTGGAAGCGCCACGCGTCCACGATCGCCGCGACGATCATCGCTTCAGCAGCCAGATCCTTCCGCCGTACATGCGCAAGAGTCCGAAGGTCGCGGAAGTGCTCCCGATCCTGTATCTGCGCGGCCTGTCGACGGGGGATTTCCGCGAAGCGCTTCC
>JAAELY010000018.1 GCA_024226335.1 bacterium | reverse complement strand
CCCGCGAGTCTTCCGATACCGCCGAACCAATTCCCGATGATGGCCTCTGTCCGCGCTTCGTCGTTGGGGAGCCCTCCGAGGAGCTCCGCGACCTGCGGCATGACATCCTTGTGCTCGGGGTGCTTCGACAGGTGGTCCCGGATGATGTTCCCCGCAACCACCTTGCGTTCGTTCTCGCGCTTGCTGATCTCACCCTTGAAGAACTCGATCTTCGATTCGGCCTCGGCCTTGAGGCGCGGCGCCTGGACCTTGAGGATTTCCTCGACCTGCTCCGACTCGTACTGAGTTGCGAGCACCTCGCGGGCTTCCTGCTCTACAGCCTTCAGGACCGCCTCGACCGGCGGGACCTGAATGGGAGCCCGCGAGGAGCCGTTCCCGCGCTCCTGACCGAGACGCTTTGCGGCGGCATCGGCTCGGAGCACGAACTCACCGTCGGCGCTCTTCTCGAAGTTGTCGTTCAGTAGGGACTCGAACTTGTTTCTTTCTTCTGCTGTCGCGGTTTGCTTCTGGCGCAGCCCGTATATGGCGGAGGCCATAGATTCGGGTTTTCCGTCGTACTTCCCGAGGATGTTCTCGATCGCGTTCTGCGCTCGGACATCTTCGGGCAGT
>JAAELY010000017.1 GCA_024226335.1 bacterium | reverse complement strand
CTAGGGAATCTCTGCACAGGGAGGATTCGAGCGAGAAGCGGGAATCGCCGCCTGAGCAAGAAGCGTGATCCGATCGCAGATCCGTAGATCTGCAGAGGGTCGCGCGACGCAGCGCAGGCGGATGCATCGCGCTTCGCAGCCGCAGCCTCCCTGTGCAGGGGTTCCCTAGGTGAGCCGAAGGATCCAGGCGCTGCAGACGGCAGAGCGCCGCAGACTCCAAAAGGCCACATTCCGGCGCGAGAGTGAGACATCCAGTCGCTCATAGCGTTCAGGCGCGGCTCGAAAGTGTCGAGTGCTTGGCATGAAGTCTGCTCTCTTCCACATCGACGTCTGGAACTTGGAATGAGAGGAGGGCTTCGTGTCGAATTTTCGGGTATCGGTTGACCACTACATGAGTTCTCCGGTCCATTCTGTTTCCGGCGGGGAAACTCTGGAGACGGCTCGAAATCGCCTCGAGGAGCTTCGGATTTCGAGCCTCGCCGTCACAGATGGATCCGGACAGATCATCGGAGTCATTTCCATGACCGATCTGATCCGTGTCGGCCGCCTGCAGGCCGGGAGTCTGCCCCGTTCGTCTCTTCTGACCCTCCCGAATCAGAGCATTGAAAAAGTGATGAGTCGCGATGTCGTGACGGTGCAACCTGCTGACCCCATGGCTCTAGCGGCTCAGCGGATGGTCGACGGGTACTTCCACCGGGTCTACGTGCAGGAGAGAAATAGGCTGGTCGGTGTGTTGACGACGCGCGACGTGATGCTCGCTATTCGCGACAAGCGGGTTCGCCAACCGATCGCTGACTGGATGTCTTCTCCGGCCTTTTCAGTGCGAGCCGAAGAGCCGATCTCGATCGCGACCGAACGCCTCGAAAAGGCCCACGTGTCGGGGCTCGTAGTTCTCGAAAATGACTGGCCCGTTGGCCTCTACACTCAGCGGGAAGCTCTGCGCTCCCGGAATCAATCGCGCGATACCCAGGTCGAGGTTGTGATGAGTGGGGCCATGCTGGTGCTCAGCCAAAAAACTCCGCTTTACCGGGCTGCCGCCCAGGTGGCGGAACTCCTGGTTCGAAGAGTCATCGCAATCGATGACAACCGCAAGATTTCGGGAATCCTGACCGGAATCGACTTCGCAAGAGTCGCCGCATCGGGTGGCTAGCCCTGATCCGGGAGCCCGGGATGTTCAGTCATGCCTTCCGAGCGGAATCACGCGTGGGGTCGTCAAACCGGCCCAGTCCGCGTAGCCCATACGCACTGCCGTGCGGTGCGTTCCAGCATTGAAGGTAATGGTCTCCGACTCGGCGAGTGCGGTGTTGACGAAAACCTCGAGTCCCCAGAGGTTCCCGAACGGGGGAGCTGCTCCGACCTCGCATTCCGGGCATACCTCTGCAATCTCCGTCTCACTCGCAATCTCGACGTATTCCGCACCGAGTGCGAGCCGGAGTTTCGTCTCGGAGACCCGGTCGTCGGCTGGCAGGACCACTAGCACGAGACCCTTTTCCGTACGGACGAACACAGACTTCGCAAAGCTATGCGAAGGCGTATGGGTATCCCACGCCGTCTGATACGCGGTGTGGTCGGCATGGTGCGGGACAAGTGTGTAATCGACTTGCTCGCGCTCGAACAGTTCTCGCAGCGGTCCGCAGATCTCTTTCATACTGGAAATCAACGTCGCAACTTCCGTGCCACGAGCGGCGCCGCATTCACCGCTCTGCTCACCCCGCGGCGGGGCGGAATGCCGCGAGGTGGGACTGCGCGCCTCGTGCTGTGGGTTGGTATGAATGGTGCTACAACAAGAGGATGCGCGGATTTCCACACCGCGAAGTGGAAAGGAGCAATCATGGCCATCCGAAAGATCCTCGTTCCGGTCGACCTCTCAGAGGCTTCGCGTGCCGCTTTCGCCTATGCGCTCGCGTTTGCGAAAGGGGAGGGGGCGGCGCTCGTCATCGTTCACGCGTTGTACCTGCCTTCGGATATGACGGTCACGGGGCAGTGGTGGTCGAATCTGCGAGCTGCGGCGATTCGCGAACTCGGCGAACTCCAGAATGCCGCGGAGGCACTCGGGGTGACGGCCGAGACCGAGATCACGAGCGAACACCCCGCGGATTCTATCGAACGCCTGGCACAAGAGCGGGGAATCGATCTCGTGTTGATTGGCTCCCGCGGCGGAGGTTTGCTGCGCCATGCGCTTCTCGGTAGCGTCGCCACACGCGTTCTGGCGACCTCGCCCTGTCCAGTGCTCACGCTTGCGCATGATGCGAGTCTCCCAAAGGGAGACGAGCCTCTGGTATTCCAGCGCATCCTGGTTGCGACTGATTTCTCGCAGACGGCGGAACTCGCTCTTCAATGGGCGGTCGAGTTTGCCCAGGCCCACGGGGCGAGCCTCCATCTCGTCAATGCCCAGCATCTGGAGGTTCCGGTCATGTCGATGAGTAGCGTTATGTTACCACCGACCTTGATCGACGATCTCCGGCAGTCGGCCAGGGGCCGACTGGAAGAAGTGGCGGAACGCATTCGTTCGAGCGGTTTGGAGGTCACGACCCAGGTCGTCTGGGAACCCGCCGCCGGTGCCGTGCGCGACGCTGCAAAGCGCGTCGAGGCGGATATGATCGTAATGGGAACGCGCGGGCAGACAGGTGTGTCCCGCTTCGTACTCGGAAGCGTCGCCGAACGTACCATTCATATGACTCCCTGCCCCGTGGTAACCGTCTCCGGAAAGGCCCACGACTCTTGAGCGCAGGCGCCGAGAACGAAACCCTTCGAGAAGCCGCACGGGACATACCCGTACGACATCGCGCGGACGTCCTCGTTGTGGGAGGGGGAACGGCAGGGGTTGCCGCGGCCAGCGCGGCTGCGCGTGCAGGCGCCGATGTCATGCTCGTCGAGCGCAACGGCTATCTGGGCGGGCTGGCCACAGGGGGCCTCATCGTCCTCCTGCTCACGCTGGATGACGGTCGCGGACGTCAGATCATCGCTGGGTTGTGCCAGGAGATCATCGATCGTCTCGACGCCCGGGGTGCGGCCTTCCACCCGTCTTCGGACGAGTGGGGCAGTGACGATGCCGATCTCGTTGCGCGTGACCGGCGTTTTGGACTGGTCTGGGGAGGTGGACCGCATCGCGTGCGCTACTCCGTGGCGTTTGAGCCCGCGTACATGAAGGGGGTACTCGACGATCTGGTTCGCGAGTCCGGGGTCCGGCTGCTCTGCCACGCGTGGGGGTCTGCGGCGATCCTCGAAGAGCGCCGCGTACGAGCCGTTGCATTTGAGAGCAAGGCGGGCCGATTCGCGGTCAGCGCCGACATCGTGATCGATACGACCGGGGACCTCGATATCGGCGCGAGTGCGGGTTGCGCATTCGAGTCGGAGAGCGTGTTGCCGTGGATGTGGTTCACGGTCGGTGGAGTCGACGTCGACGCGGCCGCAGCGAGCGGTACGGGCTTTCAGGCGATCGGGGAGGGCAAGGTCCTGATGCCATGGGGTTCCATCGAGAAAATCGGCCGCATAGATGCGACCTCGCCGGAAGATCTGACCCACGCTGAACTCGAATGTCGCACACGCGTATTGCGCGAGTACGAGCGCTTGCGCCGGGACGTGCCCGGATTCGAACACGCGCATCTATGTGAGGTCGCTTCTGCTCTGGGCATTACCGAGAGTCGTCGACTCATCGGACGCCGCGTACTGACGCGCGACGACATGGACCAACCCTCCAACGAGGCCATCGCGACCACGGGCCATTGGACCCGCTACGGAGCGACCTACGATATTCCGTACGGTGCGTTGCAGGCGCGCGAACTCGACAACCTTCTGGTCGCAGGTCGCTGCATCTCTGTCGAGCATCGCGTGCACCACGCGACCAAGGAGATACCCGCCTGCATGGCTACCGGGGAAGCGGCCGGTGTCGCCGCCGCATTGTCACTCGAAACCGGTATCGCCCCGCCCGACCTCGATGTGAGCCGTTTGCGCGCCACGCTCGTCGAACGCGGCGCGATCGTCAGCGCGGCTCGTTAGAGGCCTATTAGGCCAATCGCAGACGCAACACGACTCGCCGGTGACTCGGGAGAATCATGTGTTGCATATGCGTCAGAGGAGTCGATCCCCGCAGCCGCCCGACTCCAGTGTGCTTGTTCTGTCGGGACTTCCGGAGTCTGTTGCCGGTTGCTGATACAGCGATGTCGAGGTGATGCCGATGAACTCGGTATGCGAATTGGGCCGAAACACCATGCATCGTGAAGCCCGACGTCTGCGCGAACTTCTCGCGCAGCCAACGATCGCGCGCGCCATCGGTGCGCACGATGCACTCGGTGCAACCATCGGTGACCAGGCGGGGTTTGATGCGATCTGGTCGAGCGGTCTGGAGATCTCCACGTCGCATGGTGTGCCGGACGCGAACATCCTGACGATGACAGAGTTTCTCGACGCTGCCGCCGCGATGGCCCGCAGCACTTCGATTCCAATCGTGGCGGATTGTGACACTGGATTCGGCAACTCGAACAACGTGATCCATATGGTGCGCAGCTTCGAGGCCGCCGGGGTCGCGGGTGTGAGCATCGAAGACAAGCTCTTTCCAAAGGTGAACAGCTTTGTTCCCGGCCGGCAGGAACTTGCACCTGTCGCGGAATTCGTCGGCAAGATCATGGCAGCCAAGAACGCCCAACGCAGCGATGACTTCGTGGTGATTGCGCGGGTCGAGGCGCTGGTGGCGGGTCACGGTATTGAAGAAGCGCTGCGGCGGGGCCGCGCGTATGCCGACGCGGGGGCGGACGCGGTCCTGATTCACAGTAAGTCGAAAACTCCAGACGAGATACTCGAGTTCGTCCGGCGGTGGGAGGCGCGGGCGCCGCTCGTCGTCGTGCCGACGACCTACCATCAGATCAGCGCGCAAGAGCTGGAGGCAGTGGGAATTGCCTTGCTGATCTATGCAAACCACGGTCTGCGCGCTTCGATTCGGGCGATGCAGGATACCTACTCGCGGATTCTCCAGACGGGTTCGACGTCCGCAGTCGAATCGGATATTGCGTCGATGACCGAGGTCTTCGAACTACAGGGCATGCCGCAGATGAAGGCCGACGAGAAGGCATTCCTGCGCGCGGGTGAACCGACTCGCGTCGTGATTCCGGCCGCAGGCGATCATTCCGGTGAGGCATCGATGCGAGAGATCGCAGCTGACGTGCCGATGGCCATGGTCGATATCCACGGTGAGCCACTGCTCCAACGACAGGTTGAAACCCTGAACCGAGTCGGTGTGCAGGATGTTCGCGTGATCTCCGGACACCGGGCTGACCGGATCGATGTCGAGGGTGTGCAGATCGTACACCACGAACGCTGGGCACAGACTGGGATCGCGGCATCGATCCTGAGTGCAGGCTCCGCGCAGCAAGCACGTACGTTGATGATCTTCTCCGACGTACTCTTCGATACGGATCTGGTTCGCAGACTTCTCAGTTGTAATGAAGATGTTGTACTCGCGGTCAATCGTCAGTTCGATCCCGCAGCCGATGCCGGGACTCGTGCTCGGGACTATGTAGCGCTTGCGGAAGCACCGGTGCAGACGCGTCGCGCCCTGGAAACGGGTTCACATCAGACCGTGGTGAGCATCGGCAAGACCTTGCATCCAGCTGAGGTCCACACGGAGTTCATCGGACTCGCCCTGTTCTCCGAGAAGGGCTTCGGCCTTCTGGAAGAAGCCTGGGAAGCCGCGCTTGTGCGCGCAGACGAGGGCTTCCACGAGGCCGCCGATACGCGAAAGGCATCATTTACCGACCTGATCCAGGAAGTGATCGATCGGGGCTATCCCGTGCACGCACTCGAGACGTCCTCGGGTTGGATGGAAATCCACAGTTTCGACGACTACCGCGAAGCCTGTAGCGTCTTTGCCCGGCGGGGAGGTGCGAACACATGAGAGTCTCGTGCTGCACCCTGATCGCGGTATTGACGAACCTGATACGCGAATGCGAAAAGATGTCGCCGTGCAGGCCGTGATCGTTGCCGCGGGGCGCGGCTCACGGCTTCAGGCATTGACCGACGACACACCGAAGTGCCTGCTCGAGATCGGTGGTCGCTCGCTTCTCTCGTTGCAGATCGAAGCGCTGCAAATGTATGGCGTGAAGGACCTCGTGGTCGTCACGGGTTATCGTGCGTCGCAGATCGAGGCGTTGCTGCCAGATTCTGCCACGGCCGTCTACAATCCGTTCTGGGCCGAGACCAATAACATGGCTTCACTGTGGATGGCGCGTCACCTGCTCAGCGATGATTTCGTCTACCTGCACTGCGATGTGCTCTTTGATCCGGCGATCCTGGGGCGGCTTCTCGAAGCGACCGGCGAGGTAGTCTTGTCGGTCGAGCGCAAGCTCTGCGATCACGAGGACATGAAAGTCCAGATCGTGGACGAGAGCATCGTTCGCACGGGCAAGGAACTTCCGATTTCCGATGCGAGTGGCGAGTTCATTGGCCTGGCACGTGTGTCCCGCGACGCCCGTACCGAACTCATGGCCGAAATCGAAGAACTGGTTCGCGACGGTCACCTCCAGACCTACTTTGCACACGCAATCGAGCGCCTCAATCTGCGCGGAGTGGAAGTGACTCCCTGTGATATCGGCGATGGTGCCTATTGGGCCGAGATCGATACGACCGCCGACCTGGAAGGCGCGCGCACCGCCGTGGCGGCGGGGTGTGCGCCGTGGGTCGAGTCCGAAGGTGATTGACCTCCTTCTGAATCGAGTCGACGGGATAGCGCCTTTGGTTTCGGTCGCGGCCCATCTGCCGCAAGCCAATCTCATCGCGACACGCGAGTCGCCCCAGATCGTTGCTGAACTCGAAGCTCGAAAGCTGCCCTATCAGTTTGCGGCTACGCCTGGCTCCCTGATCTGGCTGAGCTCTGGAAGTTCGTCTTCTGGAAAATTGAGCCAGGACTCCCACGCAATGCGAGTCCGCCTCATGCTCGATGAAGCCGACGAGGTCTATCGCGAACGCGACGAGATGCTGCCTTTCGATGCCGTGCTCACATCGACGCAAGAGCAGGCGTTCCTCGCCCGCCGTTTCACGCACGCGTTCGTCTGTCCGACTGCGGCCGAGGCCGCGGATCGGCTCGAGAAACTCGCTCGAGAACACGAGCGCGCCATTTCCTATCGGAACGCGCTCCGGGCGCGGAATGTCATCTGGATCTGCGTCGATGGCGTACGGCCCGATCGGCTGAATTCCTGCGGGAACGAGACCCGACCCCGAAACTATCTGGACGAACTGCTTTCCAGGGGAGCGCTGCTCCCGCAGGTCTACTCGGCGGGAGCCGGAACCCATACCGCGATGCACTCGGTGCTCACTTCGATGTATCCCGCAAACCACCGCATGCTCGGTTGGACCCGAGACGCAATGTGGCGGATTCATCCTCGAGTGCTCTCGCTTGCCGACCTGTTCAAACAACAAGGCTATCAGACGTTTCGCTGGTGCGATTGCGCAGGCGAGCAGGTCGTTCCGAAATCCGGTTTCGATGTCTGGGAACACAGCGACGTACCGATCGGCGAAGGTCTGGCACTATTCGGAAACGACCTCGCGTCTCCCCGACGGAAAGCGTTCATCGAGAAATTCAACGCGACAGAAGGTCCGAAGTTCGCGTACATCCACATGGAGCTCTTCCACGAACTGAATGGGCTCATGCGGGACATCTGGTCGACCCAGGGCTACGACGCCAATCTGGAGCCCGTCTCCGAAAGCCTGCGGGGGATTCTCGATTCGATCGAGTACGGACCGGAAGATCTTCTGGTCTTGACGACGGATCACGGCGCGGCTTTGGATGAAGATTTCGCCGAGATCGAGCGCGAGTACGGCCCGCGACACACGGAGAGTGCTGCACTCACGTTTGCCAGTTTCACTGGCCAAGGAATCGCGCCCCGACGCATTGACGGACTCGCCCGCTCGATTGACGTCGCGCCGACCGTATTTGATCTGGGAACCGGTGGGGCCATGGGTGCAGAGGGGCGGAGCCTGCTCCCAGTATTGCTCGGTGGACAGCACACTCCCCTCTGGGCGTTTCGCGAGAAGGGAGCCGCTTTCGACCACCCGCCTTCGCCCGATGCGTCGAACCTCTGGTGCGTACGCGCCGAAGGCTGGAAGCTGGCGTTGCACGCCTACCGGGCCGATAGCAACTGGTTGATGGATCTGGATCGCGATGCGGACTACACGGTGAATCAGCTAGGGCAGGGGCTGGCGATCGAAACCGAACTGCGTCGGGCGCTCAACGAGACCTTGATCGAAAATCCTCTAGAGCCTCAACAGATCTACGCCCAACGGGCTCAGGAACTGCACCCTGCAGACTTTTCGCCCGAGGTCAGTGTGCTCCTGCCGCTTCTCGATGATGAAGCAGGTCATGCGAATCCGGAAACCTGTCTGCGAAGCCTCTGCGCACAGGCGGGTCCGGGCTTCGAGATCCTGGTGCTCGATGCTTCGGTACACGCGAGTGGCATGAAGCTCGTCGACGAGGAATTTGCCGACGATCCTCGCGTGCGTTCCTGGCGTCTCTGGTCGGGCGACGTCTGCGAGCTGCTCGACCGGGGCTTAGCGTTCGTCCGTACTCCGTTCACGGCGGTCGCGAGTTCCGACACGGTGTACGAAGAGCACTTTCTCTCTTCTCTCGTCGCAGCATTGCGCGATGAGCCTGCGAGCGGACTGGCTCATGGGGACCTGCACGCCGTGAGTTCGGAGGGAATGCTCGTTCGCCTCAGCGCCCGAGATTCCTTCGCCAGCACCGGCGGCCAGCCAGATTCCAGAATCCTGATGTTTCGCACCGAGACCGTTCGCGCACTGGGCGGCTTCGTTTCGAATTCTGGAGGTCTGGCGGGCGCGAAGGGGATCTGGAGCAAGCTTGCGTTGGAAGCGCCCGTCGCCATCTCTGCGCGCGTCTGCGGAGCGACGGCCGCAGTCGTACGCGGGGCCGTCGCCAATCCGCAGTCCGGGCCCGCTGTCTCGCTGGTCGTTACAGCGACACCGCTCGATTCCGTCGATTCACTGCTCGATACGTTCCGCGCCCAGACGCTTGGCGACTTCGAACTCATCTGGGTGAGCCCGCCGGGACTCGCACCGCCCGATTTCGACGCGCGCCTGCGGATCGTCGAGAGCCACTCCGCCGGGGCGCCCGCAGAGGCGATGCAACGGGCTTTGAGGGCCGCACGCGGCCGCGCCATCTGCTGGGTCGAAGCAGACGCTCAATACTCACCCGACGCCGTCGAGAAACTCTGGCTCGCTCTCGAGGCGCATCCCGAGTGTATCTCGGTACTCGGTCGAGCGGATACGGCCGCGGGGGTTCCTCTCACCACTTCGGATCACTCCCTTTCCCGTGTGTTGACACAGACTCCCGTGTTTTCGAGCTGGATGTATCGATCCCTGATGCACGATCGACTGGGCTGGCTTCAGGTGGACCTGGGAACTTCTGCGATGCACGACTTCTACGTGCGCGTTCTCGAGAGGTCTCCGCCTCTGTTTGTCGACGAACGAGTCGTGACCTGTAATGCTAGTTCGGCCACGAACCCCGCTGTTCTGAGCCACGCCCTGGCTCGCCGCGGCTTCGATCTGGGTCTCGAGCAGCTCTATCCGTGGATCGGGCATTGCAAGGATCTGGAGCGTGCCCGGGTCGACGCCTGTGTCGACTTTGGTGCGCGGCTCGTTCGCCTGGGAGAAGGCGCAGCGAATTACGCGAGTGAATTTCTCAAGCTCGCTCTACAACTCGATGACAGCAGCATCAGCGCGGCTCTGAATCTGGCCCACGTCTGGGTGGTGCAGCGGCGCTGGCAGGAGAGCGCTGCGCTGCTCGATCAGCTGCGCTCACTCGATCATCCGGAAGCCCTCGCCCGAGTTGCGTTGCTCAAAGCGGCCGTCGAAGCTCGTGACCCGTGCGCACTCGCTGAGCTGGAGCCCATTGGAATTCCGGCCACGAGCGAGTTACTCGATCTGGCACCGCGCTAGCGTTTCGTTCCCAGCAACAACGGGGTTGGGCTACTCTCCTGGACATGGCCGATTCCGGAGCGATTGCACTCGCCTTTTCGTTCGGAGTCGCAGGTTGGACGTTCCTGGAGTACATCCTTCATCGCTTCGTCTTTCACGCGGCTTCCCCTCTTGGCCCCGGTGCTCGGGAGCATCGCAAACATCACGCGGTCTCGGACTACTTCGCACCGTGGTGGCAAAAGGCTCTAGGGAACCTCTGCACAGGGAGGCTGCGGCTGCGAAGCTCGATGCATCCGCCTGCGCTGCGTCGCGCGACCCTCTGCAGATCTACGGATCTGCGATCGGATCACGCTTCTTGCTCAGGCGGCGACTCCCGCTTCTCGCT